>JAHFDQ010000311.1:3450-7469 GCA_023248915.1 Archangiaceae bacterium
CACGCCGTTGTCGTTGTGCACCTCGACCCAGTCGTTGTCGGTGATGCCGACCTCGACCGCGTCAGAGTCGTTCAGCCACAAGGGCTCGCACCCGCGCGACAGCGTCATCATCCGGTGGGTGTCGCCGTAGGTCGAGTGGATGTGCCACTTGCCGTGGGGCGTCAGGTAGTTCAGCACCTTGGTCGGGCCGGTGGCCTTGCTGACGTCGAGGTCGCCGTACTGGGCCGGGAGCGGGCTGGGCTTGTAGACCGGCAGGTTCTCGCCGAAGGCGAGGTACCCTTCGTGGTCGAGGTAGAACTGCTGGCGCCCGGTCACCGTGCGCCAAGGCACGCGCTTGTCCACGTTGTAGGTGAACGCCGAGTAGGCGCGGCCGTTGGTGGTGAGCCCCGACCAGATGGGCGAGTTCAGCAGCCGGCGCGGTTGCGACTGCAGCCCCTTGTAGGTGGTGCGAACGTGCCGGCTGCCCTCGGACAGGTCGGTCAGCTTCTGGCCGGTCTTCTTCTCCATCGCCTGGTAGGCGCGGTGCGCGAGCTCTCCGTTCGTTTCCGGCGCCAGGGTGAGGATGGCGTTGGCCGCTTCGTGCGCCTGCTCGAGAGAAGGGCAGCGCCCATCGCTGGTGAGCACCGTCGGCCCGTCGGCCACCATCGCGTCGTAGAAGTCCTCGATGGGGTACTTGACGCCGTGGGCGCCCAGGCCGTCTTTCTTCAGCTTGGGCCCTAGCGCGATGTAGCGCTCGTACAGGCGCACGTAGTCGCGTTCGACCACGGTCAGCCGCGGGCCCGACTTGCCCGGCACGTAGGTGCCCTCGCCCCGCGCCCAGTCCTTGATGCTCGGCTGCGACACCTCGTCCACCGTGTCGTGCGCCAGCGGCGTGGCGATGACGTCCTTCACCGGGTCGGGCAGGTGGCGCCGCGACAGGCGAGAGACTTCCCGGGCAATGTGCTTGAAGATGTCCCAGTCGCTCCTCGATTCCCACGCCGGAGGCACCGCCTCGGACAGCGGGTGGATGAACGAGTGCATGTCGGTCGAGTTGAGGTCGGCCTTCTCGTACCAGCTGGCCGCCGGCAGCACGACGTCGGAGTAAAGCGCCGACGTGTCCATGCGGAAGTTCAGGTCGACGATCAGGTCCATCTTCCCCTGCGGCGCCTTCTCCATCCACGCGACGTGGTCGACCTTCCCCTTCCCCGCCTCGACCGCGATGTCGTTGTGGTGCGTGCCCAGGTAGTGCTTGAGGAAGAACTCGTGGCCCTTGGCCGACGCCATCAGCGCGTTGCCGCGCCAGATGAACCACAGCCTCGGCCAGTTCTCGGACCGGTCGATCTCGTCCACCGAGAACTTCAGCTCGCGCGACCCGATGCGGGCGGCGACCTTCGAGATGATCTCTTCGTTCGACCCGGCGCCGGCGGCGACGGCCTTCTTCGCCACGTCGAGCGAGCTCTCGGGGAACTGGGGGTAGAACGGCATCCACCCCAGGCGCACCGCCTTCGCCTGCAGGTCGGCGGTGTGGGCGTCGCACAGCTCGCCACCGTCCTTGGGGTTCGACCCGTAGGCCGAGTGGCCGGCGTCGTAGCGCCACTGGTCCGAGTGCATGTAGTGCCACGAGGGGGAGTTCTGCAGCCTGGGCGGGCCCACCCAGTCGCGGGCGAAGGCGATCGCCGACCAGGGCGCCACCGGAGCCAGCTTTTCCTGGCCGACGTAGTGGTTGAGGCCGCCGCCGTTCTTGCCGACGCACCCGGTGAGCATCAGCGCGGTGATGCCCGACCGGTACATCAGGTTGTTGTGGTACCAGTGGTTGATGCCCGCGCCGATGATGATCGAGCACTTGCCCTCGGTCAGCTCGGCGGTGCGGCCCCACTCGCGCGCGAACTGCAGCACCGTGGCTCGGCCGACGCCGGTGAACTTTTCCTGCCACGCCGGGGTGTAGACGGCGGTCTCGTCGTCGTAGTCCTTCGCGTAGGCGCCGGTCAGACCGGCCCGCTGCACGCCGAACTCGGCGAAGAGCAGGTCGTGCACGGTGGTGACCGGCACCTTGCCCGCAGCGGTCTCGATGTACCGCACCGGCACGCCGCGCGACACCCGGGTCTCGTTGGCGAAGTCGTCGACGCGGACCTGCAGCTCGCCCTCGCGGCCGTCGAGCAGGGACAGGGTCGGGTCGAGCTCGGCGCCGTCGGTCGGGTCTCTGAATTCGAGGTTCCACTGGCCGCCCTGCGCCTGCCAGCGCTGGCCGACCGACCCGCCCACCATGCGGGGGGCGTTGGTCTTCTTGTCGAGGACGAGGAACTTCCAGTCGCCGAGCTCTTGGTCCTTGTACTTGGCCAACTGGTTGGCGCGCAGCAGCTTGCCGGCCTTGTAGGCGTCGCCGTCCTTGACCAGGGTGACGAGCATCGGCCCGTCGGAGTACCGGCGCAGGTAGTCGGTGAAGTACGGCGTCTGCTTGTCGGCGTGGAATTCCTTCAGGAGGACGTGGTTCACCGCCGACCAGAAGGCGCCGTCCTGGCCGGCGTGAATCGGCACCCACTGGTCGCCGTACTTGGCCACCTGGTTGAAGTCGGGGGCGAACACCACCAGCTTCGTGCCGTTGTGGCGCGCCTCGGCCGCGAAGTGGCAGTCCGGGGTCCGGGTCATGTTGAGGTTCGACCCCATGACCGCGGTGAACTTCGAGTTGTACCAGTCGGCGCTCTCGCCGACGTCGGTCTGCTCGCCCCACACCTCGGGCGACGCCGGCGGCAGGTCGCAGTACCAGTCGTAGAACGACAGGCAGACTCCGCCGAGCAGCTGCAGGAAGCGCGCTCCCGACGCGTAGCTCAGCATCGACATCGCTGGAATGGGCGAGAAGCCGGTGACCCGGTCGGGGCCGTGCTTCTTCACCGTGTGGACGGTCGAGGCGGCGACCAACTCGAGCACCTCTTCCCACGAGGTGCGGCGGAAGCCCCCTTTGCCGCGGCAGCGCTGGTAGGACGCGCGCTGCTTCTCGTCGGCCTGAATCGAGGCCCAGGCCTCGACCGGGTCTTCGAACTTCTTCCGGGCCTCGCGCCATAAGTCGATGAGCGCGCCGCGCACGTACGGGTACTTCACCCGGATGGGGCTGTAGAGGTACCAGCTATAGGAAATGCCCCGCTGGCACCCGCGTGGCTCGTACGGCGGCAGCTTGGGGTCGATCAGCGGGTAGTCCAGCGCCTGCATTTCCCAGGTGACGATTCCGTCCTTGACGTGGATGTTCCACGAGCAGCCGCCGGTGCAGTTCACTCCGTGGGTCGAGCGCACGACTTTGTCGTGCTGCCAGCGGTTCCGGTAGAACTCCTCCCACGAGCGGGTCTGCGGCGAGACGATGTCCTTGATCCAGCTCATGACTTCCCCCGCTTGATGACGTTCTGCCGCACGCCGCGCATGCGGCCCTGCCAGATCAGCCCGATGAGCCCGAGCGACAGCGAGAGCCCGAGCACTCCGGCGTAGAAGAAGTTGTGGTCCGCGGGCGGCTGGGTGCCGTCCCGCGAGGCGTCCCAGAGGTAGGCCTTCAGCGCGAACTGCTCGGCGTCGTTCAACGGCCGCTTGGCGAAGACGTCCTTCATCAGGGGGAACGGAGTCGACGCCAGCGCCGACGACAGGCCCTGGTCGGTCAACCGCGCGTAGGCGAAGGTAAGGTCTTTCGCCAGGGTGCCCCCGCCCACCAGCCCGACGCCGCGCACGTTGTGGCAACTGATGCAGGGCGGGCCGCCACCGGCCAGCGACGCGGTGCCCTCGAACAGCGCGTGGCCGCGGGCGATGTCGGCGGCCACGGCTTCGGTCGCCGGCCTCACCTTGCCCGTCACCAGCTTGCAGCCGCCCATTGCGGTGCACTCGTCGAAGTAGGCCAGCACGCCGGCCAATTCCTCGTCGGTGAGCGCTTGGTCGGGCATGCGCACGTTCTTGAACTGCTCGAGCAGCTTGTTGGCGATGGGGTCGGCGCGGTCGATGGTGGCGCCCGGGCCGCGCACGAAACCGGCGATCCAGGCCTTGTCGCGGCGCTTGGTGACGCCGAG
>JAHFDQ010000312.1 GCA_023248915.1 Archangiaceae bacterium
TTCCAGCGCTCCATGACCACCTCCTTGAGGTGGTCACGAGATCACGCCTGCCGCGCTGCCGTCGATCGTCCGCGCAAGTGATCGACTTCACTGGCCCGGGAACCTGATCGGCGCTCTAGTCGTCGAGAAGCTCGACGTTCCAGTAGGTGGCGTCGGCGAGCGTCAGGAAGGGCAGCCACTCGCGGTAGGTGACCCGCTTCGACGCGCCCCGGAAGAAGGGCGTCCAGCGCGGGCGGGCGGGCTTCTTCTGCAGTTCCATCTGGGCCTGCTCGGGGGTGCGCCCGCCCTTCTTCAGGTTGCACTCGACGCACGAGCAGACGACGTTTTCCCAGCTCGTCTTGCCGCCCTGGGAACGGGGCAGGACGTGGTCCAGGTTCAGCTCGCTGCGCGGCAGGTTGCGGCCGCAGTACTGGCAGGTGTCGTGATCTCGAGCGTAGATGTTGAGGCGCGAGAAGCGCACCCGCCCCTTCGGCAGGTACTGGTAGGCGGACAGCACCACCACGCGCGGCACGCGGATTCGGCGGCTGGTGGTGGCGATGGCGTCGTGGTTGGCCGCGGACAGCTCGGCCCAGTCGGCGAACTCGTAGAGCCGGTACTCCTGGTCGATGGCCCTGGCGACGCCCTGGTACAGCAGCGAGAAGGCCCGGCGCACCGACGTCACGTGCACCGGTTGGTAGTGGCGGTTGAGGACGAGGACGGCGGTGTTCAACATGACGATTCCCCGGTAGCGGCCCTTACGGCGGCGGCGACCGGTTCCAGCTCGTCGTCGCCCATGCACCGTACGTCGAGCAGCAAGCCGCCCTCGGCGATCCGCGAGATGACTGGAGGCGTGGCGGCCCGCAGCCTGCCGTCGGCCCGCTCGGCGGACGCGACCGGGATCGCGCAGGCCCAAGAGGTCGGCCGGGCGAGCGGCATGGCGCCGCCGCCGACCTGGCCGTCCACCTCGACCACCCGGGACGTGACGCCCAGCCCCGCGAGCCACGCACACAGCCGCTGGGCCCGGTCCTTCAACTGCTCGGACGTCTGGGTGAGCAGCCGAACCACCGGTACTTCCTCTTCCCGGCCGTCGCGGTAGAGCTCGAGGGTCGCTTCCAGCGCGGCGACCGTCATCTTGTCCACCCGCACCGCCCGGTGAAGCGGGTGGGCGGCGATGCGATCGATCAGCGCCGCGCGGCCGACGATGATGCCCGCCTGCGGCCCGCCCAAGAGCTTGTCGCCCGAAAACGCGACCACGTCCGCCCCGGCGGTGACCACGGCCCGGACGGTCGGTTCGGAAGTGAGCCCCTCGGCGGCGATTGAAGTGAGCTGCCCCGAGCCCAGATCTTCGAAGACGGGCACGCCCCGCGCGCGCCCGAGCTCGCCCAGCTCGCGAGCCGTCACTTCCTCGGTGAAGCCCACCTGCGCGAAGTTGGACTTGTGGACCTTGACCAAGAGCGCCGTGGCGTCGGTGACGGCGCGCGCGTAGTCGTCGATCCGGGTGCGGTTGGTGGTGCCCACCTCGACCAGCCGCGCGCCCGACTGGCGCATCACGTCCGGAATCCGGAAGCCGCCGCCGATCTCCACCAATTCGCCGCGAGAGATCACCGCTTCCTTGCCTGACGCCAGCGCCGAGAGCACCAGCAGCACCGCGGCGGCGTTGTTGTTGACCACCAGCGCGTCCTCGGCGCCGGTCAGCTCGCGCAGAAGGCCAACCAGCGGCTGGTACCGGCTGCCGCGGGCCCCTTCGGCCAGCTCGTACTCGAGGTTGGAATAGCAGCTCGCCACGTCGCGGACTCGGGCCGCGGCGGTCCGGGCGAGCGGCGCGCGCCCTAGGTTCGTGTGCAACACGACGCCGGTCGCGTTCACCACCCGCGTCAGGCCCGGCCGGGCCAGGTCGTCGAGCGCGGCGCGCAGGTCGCCTTCCTCGAAGCCGCGCCCGTCGCCTCGCAGCAGCCTCGCGCGCGCCTCGTCGACGGCGCGCCGGAGCGCGGCCAGCCCGCGCGGCCTGGGGACATCCTGAAGCAGCTCGGCAACGGCGGGGCGGCGCAGCAATTCGTCAACCGAGGGTAAGGCGCGTAACCGCTCGTTTTTTGTCGCGTCTTCCATGCTTGCAAGTCCCAGTCTAGGCCCGCGCAGGCCTTCTTCCTAGGTGGCGGCAAAAGGGCCGGCCGTCCGCCCGGTTGGGCGGCGTCTCCCTACGGCGCCGGATAGAGGAGCTGGTAGGTGTTGTAGCTGCGAAGGACGCGTTTGACGTACCCGCGCGTCTCGGCGAGCGGAATGTCCTCCACCCATGCGTCGAGCTCTTCCGTCGGGCGCTCCCGCCTCCACCGATCGACAGCGCTCTCGCCGGCGTTGTACCCGGCCAGGGCGAGCTGTCGCACGCCGGAGTAGCGGCGCACCAGCGAGCCCAGGTAGGCGGCTCCGAGGCGCAGGTTGGTGTCCGGTTCGAGCAGGGCCGCGGGCGAGACTTTTCCCGCCTTCAGGTCGGCCGCCACGGCGAGAGCGGTCGCCGGCATCAGTTGGGTCAGCCCCAACGCTCCAGCCCAGGACAGCGCGGAAGGATCTAGCGCGCTCTCTTCGCGGACCAGGGCCTGGAGCAAGTCGGGCTCGAGCGAGCCGGCCGCGCGGCTGTGGCGTTCGACGAGGTCGCGATAGACGCGGGGGTAGGCCAATTCCCAGACCGCGCGGTTCGAGCGGGTGATGCGCCCGACGAGGCCCGCGCGGAGCGAGGTGCGCGCCACCGAGTGGGCGGCCCGCGCATCGCCCGCCGCTGCCAGCACGTGCGCGAGCAACCTTTGGCCGTCGGCGGGCAGCGCCGTCCGGTCGACGGCCTCGAGCTCGCTCGACGCCTCGTCCGAGAAGCCCAGCCGCAACAGCTCGACGCCCTCGGTGAAGTGGCGAGAGCGCGCGAGAGAGCCCGGGTCGATCGACCAGGGCTCGGCGACCGGCGACTCGGGGGCGGCGGCGGCGCTCGCGCGGGCCGCGCCGTCGGGGTCGAGCGGACCGAGGCGCCAGCGCGCGGCGAGCCCGTAATAGGTGGCCGGGTGTTCGGCGGCGAGCGCCTCGAGCAGCGCCGCGGCCTTGGGGCGGTCGCCTCCGTCCTCGGCGGCGCGGGCCCGCCAGTAGCGCGAGCGATCGACCTCGTAGGTCTCTTCCTGGGCGGCGTAGCGCCCGTCGATCTGGTCGAGGTAGGCCGCCGCGTCGGCGGGGCGCTTCTGGGCCCGGCGAATCCAGAAGGCCTTGAACAGGCCTTCCGCGGCGAAATCTCCGTCTGGGTACTTCTGGACCAGCTCGTCGAGCCGCGAGATCGCCCGGTCGAGGTTTCCCACCTTCACGTAGGCGTCGGCGGCGTAGAAGAGCGCGTCGTCGGCGAAGCGGTGGCCGGGGTAGTCCTTTGCCAACCTGTCGTAGGTTTCCCCCGCGTGGGCCAGGTCGACGATGGCCCGCGACTGGCCGAGCGTGTAGAGCGCCCGGGCGCGCAGCTCGGGCTCCTTGCAGCGGTCGACGACCGGACCGAGCACCGCCGCCGCGCGGGTGTGTTCCCGCTCCTTGCGAAGCCCCTTGCCGTAGAGGAAGTGGGCGCGGCAAGCGAGGGGGTCGGGCATCGAGAGCTTCACGAGCCGGGGCGCGAGCAGGTCGATTCCGGCCTGGTTGCGGTGCGCGTCGATGAGGGCCTCGGCGCGGGTCACGGCCTCGGCGGCGGAGGCCTTCTCGGCTCCGCCCAGCCGGCGTTCGGCGTCGGCGGCGAGATCGGAGGTGGGGTGGCGGGTCCAGAGGTCGATCAGCGCGGCCCGCTCACCCTTGGAGTCGCGACCGGCCTTCGCGAGGTCGGCGAGCGCCAGGAGCGCCTCGGCCCCCACGTCCCTGCCCGACTCGGGAGCCGGCCGCGAGGCGATGGGAGCGAGCGCTTCCTTCGCCTCGGCGAGCCGGCCCTGCTCGCGCAGCGCCTTCGACAGCACCAGGCGAGCGTCGGGAAGGCGCAACGAGTCGACATCGACGCGAGTGAGTCGGGCCACCGCGGCGGCCCAGTCGCTCCGGGCAGCGGCGGCGAGACCGGCCTGGGCCAGGCAGCGGTCCGCGAGGGCCGGGTACTCCGCGGCGAGGGCGACGAGCCCTTCGTCGGCACCTCCGTCGGCGCCCGACTCGACCTCGCGGCGCAGGCGCAGGAAGAGCGCGGCTTCCGGGCGCCCTCCGTCGACCCCGGCGTCAGGCCCCGCGCCGAAGTAGGACGCCAGATCGGCAGCCTGAAGGCGCGGCGAAGGAGGCCCCGCGACCAGGCAGACGAGCAGTGATATTCGAATCATGCGTTCACTCTCGCAAACCCGCTTGAACACACACTCCGCGGCACGAAGAATTCCCGGCGCCTGACACCGGGTAAGCTGACCCTGCCACCGTGGACATTCGCACTCAAAGCGCGCTCCTGGCCTCCATCGTAGGGCTGGCCCTGGGACTGTCGATGCTGCTTCGGGCCAGCCGCCCCCGCGTGCTCACCCTGTACTCGATTTTCGCGCTTTCGGTCGGGGGCTTCTACCTGTCCCACTTCCTGCAGGCGCTCCTGTCCACCTCGACGGGGTCTCCGTGGGTGCAGCGCGTGGTGCTGGGGGCGAACATCATCGTCGGCGGCTTCGTGCCTCCCACGGCGCTGGCGTTCTTCCTCGAGTTCCTGGGGGTGTCCGAGCGGAAGGCGCGGCTGGTGCGCCGCGTCGCCTACCTGTCCCCGCTCTTGGCGATCGCGGTCGGCGCGACTCCGCTGGCCGAAAGCTCTTGGGCACGGGTGGGCATCGCGCTGTTCATCCTGATGGCGCTCGCCCTGTCCGTCTCCTTGCTGTTCAGCCAGATGCGCCAGAGCGACTCGGCCATCGAGCGCGCGCGCCTCATGTACCTGGCCATTGGGGCGGCGGCGGCCATCGCCTTCGCGGGGCTGGACTTCCTGGTGCGGTTCCAGCTTCCCGTCCCGACGCTAGGCCCGGTCATCGCGACGCTGTACCTGTTCTTCCTGTCACAGACGCTGCTGCGCCTGCGCCTGATGGACCTGCACGAGCTGCTCGGGAAGATCGCCTCGCAGACGGTGCTCGCCATCATCCTGGCGGCGGTGTTCGCGGTGCTGACCGCCTGGGTCGAGGGCAACACTTCCCTCTTCCTGTTCAACACCGTGGTCGCCGCGTTCGTGATGCTGATCTTGCTCGAACCGCTGCGCGCCAAAGTCGAGGAACGGGTTATCGCCATCTTCTTCCGCGAGCGGTTCGAGCTGCTCCACAACCTGGGCAAGCTGAGGGCCCGCACCGCGAACGTGATCGACGTGTCCGAGCTCGCGGTCAAGGTGCTGGACACCTTCAACGAGACCCGGCGCGTGACGCACGCCTCGGTCTACCTCTTGGCCGAGGACCGGCCGGGGTTCCGCCTCATCGAGCACCGGGGGCCGCAGCCGGTGAGCTTCCTCGACACCGGGTCGGCGCGCGGCCTGTTGAACGCCGCAGGGCGGGGCGAGAAGGCGCAGTTGCTCGAGAACATCGACCGGCGCATCGCCGAGATGCGCCTGTCGCCGGCGGCGGACCCCACGGTCAAGCGCACCCGCGACGAGCTGAAGCGCCTGAACGACATCCGCGCGGCGCTGGGGCAGATGAAGGCGGGAATCAGCGTGCCATTGGTCGGCAACGACCGGGTGATCGGCTTCTTGAACCTCTGGGACGAGCGGGTGCCCGAGGCCTACGCCTCCGACGAGATCGCCCTCATCCTCCAGATCTCCGAGCGCCTGGCGACGGTGGTCGAGAACTCGAAGCTGTACGACCGCATGCGCGAGCGCGACCGCCTGGCGGCGCTGGGCGAGATGGCCGCGGGCCTGGCCCACGAGATTCGCAACCCGCTCGGCGCGATCAAGGGCGCGGCCCAGTGCCTCGACCCGACCCGGCTGCCGGGCGAAGACGGCGAGTTCCTGGAGGTGATCGTCGAGGAGGTGAATCGCCTGAACGGCGTGGTGAGCGCGTTCCTCGACTACGCCAGGCCGCTGAAGCAGAGCTTCAGCCCCACCGACATCAACGACGTCGTCACCCGCACGGCGAAGCTGATCCAGAACGACATCCCCCCGCGCATCGAGCTGAAGCTCGACCTGGCCGAGGTGTTGAACCGGGTGGACGCCGACGCCGAGCAGTTGAAGCAGGTGCTCATCAACCTGGCGCAGAACGCCTGCCAGGCGCTCGGCGACCACCCGGGCACCCTCACCCTGAAGACGCAGCGCCCCGAGCGCTTCTCGGACTTCCGCGGCAACGAATCGGTCGAGGTGCACGTGACCGACAGCGGCCCCGGAATTCCGGCCGACCAGCAGCTCAACATCTTCATCCCCTTCTTCACCACCAAGCAGAAGGGCACCGGGCTGGGCCTGGCGATCTGCCAGCGCATCGTGAAAAACCATGGGGGCCTCATCTCGGTGCAGAGCCGGGTGGGAGAGGGGTCGACCTTCATCATCCGGCTGCCGGCGCTCCCCAGCGACGTGGTGAACGCGACACCGGAAGTCGAGGGCACGCCCTTCCCCGCCACCTTCGCCGCGCCCGAGCTGGCGGCTGGCGGGCCCGCGTCGGAAGAGGACGGAACCCCGGACGAGCCCGACCCGAAGAATCTCAAGAAGGAATCACGGCGCGAGAAGAAGAAGCGGCGCGCCGGCGCGGCCTGACGCCTACTCGATCGTCGCGCCGAGCGTGTAGTTGACCATACAGCCCTGAAGCCCGAGCCCGTTCGGGGACTGGGCCTTGACCTGCGTCTCGAGCTTGTCGCAGGCGGTCGCGTCGTCCACCAGCGCGAGCACGTCGGAGATCGTGATCGCCAGCGTCGTGCCCTGGTCGGTCAAGTCCCACGTCTCGGCGCTCTGCAACTGGCAAGTCGATTTGTCGATCGGCGTCTTGGCCTCGGTCGCGAACAAAAGCTCGTGGCCGGCGATGTCGTAGACGACTCCCGACGAGCTGGGCTGGCAGCTCGAGGTATCGAACGTGGTGCAGTCCAGCGCGGTGGCCGACTTGCCTTGGCCGTCGACCCGGTAGATCAGGTAGGTGTTCGCGTCGACCGCGATGGGCTTGATCTGGCTGGTGAACGACGGGTCGTCGGTGCAGCCCGAGGGCTGAGCGTCGGACGAGGTGATGCGCCAGAAGATCGTCTCGCCCGGGTGAGGCCCCGGCTTCCTGGGCCCGCAAGCGACCAGGAGCAGCGGAACGAGGGCGGCGAATATCCAACGGAGCGTCAAGGCCCGGCGACTTAACCGTCCCCGGCCGTCCAGCGCAAGCCGGCGCACAGGCAAGCGCGTGATTCCGGAAGGGTGAGGTCTCGACTCCGCTCGACCTGAACGGCGGTGGGTTCACCCGGCGCCTGACACCTGTTCTTTCGCGACCTCGGCGAGCCTCGCCTGAGCGGCTTCCCACTTGGCGTAGAGCTCTTCCAGCTCTTCCTTCCCCGCGCGGTGCGCTTCCAGGTGCGGCCGTGCCTTGGCGAAGTCGTTGT
>JAHFDQ010000313.1 GCA_023248915.1 Archangiaceae bacterium
CGCCGGCTACTCTAGGGGCACCTGCCCGCCATGGACGCGCTCTTCGACATCCTCCGCCGCGAAGCGCCGCGCTTCGGCCCGGCCCTGGCCGCGGCCACCCTGGCTCGGGGGCTCGCCGTCACGGCCAAGGACGGCTCGCTTCGGCCGATTCCGGTCACCGCCACCCCCGTCATCATCGAGGAGCGCGAGCTCGAACACCGGGTGAACCTGGCCGCGCTCCTGGCGTCGGCAGGCCTGAAAATGTCCCGGGCGGTGCTCTCGGGCGCCGCGCCGGGACTGCTCCTGTCCGCCCTGTCGCCGCTCGAGCGGGTGCTGGCCGAGGCCACCTGGAAATCCGCCCGCACGCTGGCGACCACCCGGGTGGACTTCTTCGTCGGCCCTTCCGGTCGGCCCAGCGCGCTCGAGCTGAACGCGACCATCCCGGCGATGCAGGGCTACTCCGACATCGCCGCCGAGGCGTTTCTCGAAGTGGTCGGCCGCCACCTGGGCCTGCCCCCCGACGAGACCCGGGCCCTGGCGGCGCGCAACCGGCCCAACACGCCGCCGCTGCTCGCCGCCCTGCTCCAGGGGTTCCGCCAGGCGCGAGGTGGAGTTCCCGAGCGCATCGCCCTGCTCTGCCGGCGCAACGACGCGCAGCTCACCGAGCAACGCTACCTGTGCCGGCGCTTCCGCGAGCTCGGCGTCGAGGCCGAGGTGGTCCACCCCGACCAGCTCTCGGGGACCGACGGGCTGTACGCGAACGGCCGCCGATTCGATCTCGTCTACCGCCACCTCTTCGTGCGGCGCCTCGAGGAAACCGATCTTCCCGGGGCCGCCTTCGTGAAGGCCCTGCTCGAGAAACCGGCCGACCCGCGCGCGGTCGTTCTCAACCCTCCCGCATCGCAGGTCGAGGTGAAGGCCACCTTCGCGCTGCTGTCGCAGGCGCTGGCCGAGCCGGCGCTGGCCGAGTCCGCCGGGCTGTCGAACGCCGAGCTCGACGCCATCGGCAAAGCCGTGCCGTGGACACGCACTTTCCGGCGCGGGCCGAGCACCGGCCCTGTCGGAGAGCCCCTCGGCGACCTGGTCGAGCGCGTCGCCGCCGAACCTTCCCGCTTCGTGCTGAAGAGATCTTGGGACTACGGCGGCCGCGCCGTCTTCGTCGGCCACTCGGAGGGCGAGCCGTCGTTCGATGAGCGCGTGCGCGCGGCGTACGGCCGCAACCTGTCGTGGCGGCAACTCGCCGCCCGCTGCGCCGAAGACGAGGTGGGCGGAGGCTTTGTCGTGCAGGAGCGCGTCGAGACGCACCCCGAGCCGCACCTGATCTGCCACAAAGACCGGGTCGAGCCGGCCGACCTCTACGTCGACTTCTCGGCCTACGCCTCGGTGGGGCTCGAGACTCCCATTCCCTGGGGCGGCGTCTGCCGCGGCTCGATGTCTCAGATCGTCAACATCGTCGGGGGCGGCGGAGTGCTGCCGCTCTTGACCGGCGACGTCGCGCGGGCCCTCTTGGCCGCGGCGCGCGCCCTGTAGAAGGTCAAGGAAACTTCAGGCGCAGCCGCTCGACGGGCTTGCCGCCTGCCAGGTGCTGCTCGACCAGCTCGGCGACGTCAGCGGGAGAGACGCGAGCGTACCAAACGCCCTCGGGGTAAACGACGACCGATGGCCCGTGCTCGCACGCGTCGAGGCAGCCCGACGAGTTCACCCGCACCGTCTTCGCCAGCCCTCGCTTCCACACCTCGCTCTTCAGCGCCTCGCGCAGCGCCTCCGAGCCCTTCGAGGCGCAGCAGCCCTTCGGATTTCCCTCGGCGCGGCGGTTGGTGCAGACGAAGACGTGGCGCTCGAACCGAGGTGGCATGGCTCTCTATTAACCGATTGTGCGGAACTGCAAAACGGAACTTGAGGGCGGAAGCCCGACCCGCGCGCCAGGCCTCTAGCCTGCAAAACCGAATTTGCGCACACGCACTTTCGGCAAACCTCGCACCAAGCAAATCGGGAAAACAGGGGCACCCGGACGGCCCACGACGCCTGTTCGGCACCCCGCCGGCAGGGCAAACAAAACGCACCGCGGCGCCAACCATGTAGGCAGAACACCGATATCGGGCTCCAGGGCCGATTTGGCGGCTTCGGAACCCCGCGTGCCCGAAAAGGAAAGGGGCTAAATATGGGGGATGACTATTTTTTTGACACAAGCCCTAGTGGGTTTACGCTTGACACCGGGATGTCACTTTCGCTACAAGCACACACCATCGGCAGGGGGAAGTATCGAGGAACCGGGCGCCGGGAAGGCGTCAAATCACCTTCTTATCCTACATTTCGGCCTACCTGGCTGCGTCTCATTCCGCCAGGTCGCCCACGGACTTCGCCCCGGGTACGCCGGCCGGGGCTCGAAATCGCATCGCCCAAAACCAATACTCAGAGTGAATAGTGGAGGGAATTCGGATGGAGAAAGATCTGGCTGCTCCCAAGGCTCCCGCGGCTGTGAAGGTGCGCACCACCCGCAAGCCGAAGCCCGCATCGGGGCTGACGGTGAACCGGTACTTCACGACTCCCGGCGTCGACCCGGCCGACGAGATCGCCTGGGAACACCGGTCGGCGGCCATCAACGGCGAAGACGGCAAGGTCGTCTTCGAGCAGAAGGACATCGAGATTCCGAAGTCCTGGTCGATGCTTGCGACCAACGTCGTCGCGTCGAAATACTTCCGCGGCGTGCCCGGCAGCCCGACCCGCGAGAGCTCGGTGCGCAAGCTGGTGGGCCGGGTGGTCGACACCCTCACCCGCTGGGGCACCGAAGGCGGCTACTTCACCGCCGACGCCGACCGTGAAGCGTTTCACGCCGAATTGACGCACCTGTTGTTGCGCCAGAAGGTGGCCTTCAACTCGCCGGTCTGGTTCAACGTCGGCGTCGAAGAGCACCCCCAGTGCTCGGCCTGCTTCATCAACTCAGTAGAAGATTCGATGGAATCGATTCTCACCCTCGCAAAGACAGAGGGCATGCTCTTCAAGTACGGGTCGGGCACCGGGTCGAACCTGTCGTCGCTGCGTTCGTCGCGCGAGCTGTTGGCCGGGGGCGGCACCGCCTCGGGCCCGGTGTCGTTCATGAAGGGCTTCGACGCCTTCGCCGGCGTCATCAAGAGCGGCGGCAAGACGCGCCGCGCGGCGAAGATGGTCATCCTCAACTCCGACCACCCCGACATCCTCGACTTCATTCGCTGCAAGGTGACCGAAGAGAAGAAGGCCTGGGCGCTGATCGACGCCGGCTACGAGGCGTCGTTCAACGGTGAAGCCTATTCGTCCATCTTCTTCCAGAACTCGAACAACTCGGTCCGGGTGCGCGACGAGTTCATGCAGGCGGTGAAGGAAGACCGGTCGTGGACGACGCGCGCCGTGAAGGACGGCCGGCCGATGGACACCTTCTCGGCCCGGCAGCTCTTCCGCGAGATCGCCGAGTCGGCGCACCTGTGCGGCGACCCCGGCCTGCAGTTCGACACCACGGTGAACGAGTGGCACACCTGCTCGGGCACGGCGCGCATCAACGCCTCGAACCCGTGCAGCGAGTACATGTTCCTCGACGACACCGCCTGCAACCTGGCGTCGCTGAACCTGATGCACTTCCGCACCATCGACGGCGACTTCGACACCGAGGCCTTCCGCCACGCGGTCAACGTCACGCTGCTGGGCATGGAGATCATCGTCGGGTCGTCGCGGTACCCCACCGAGAAGATCACCAAGAATTCGCACGACTACCGGCCGCTGGGGCTGGGCTTCGCCAACCTGGGGGCCCTGTTGATGGCGAGCGGGCTGCCCTACGACTCGGAAGCCGGCCGCAACTACGCCGCGGCCATCACCTCTCAGATGTGCGGCGAGGCCTACGCCCAATCGGCGCGCATCGCCGAGCGCATGGGGCCGTTCGCCGGGTACGCGAAGAACGAAGAACCGATGCTCGGCGTCATTCGCAAGCACCGGAAGGCGGCGTACCAGATCAGGCCCGAAGGAGTTTCAGAGAGCCTTTTGGCCGCGTCGCGCACCGCCTGGGACGACGCCCTGGCGCTGGGCACCGAGCACGGGTACCGCAACGCGCAGGTGACCGTGCTCGCGCCGACCGGCACCATCGGCTTCATGATGGACTGCGACACCACCGGCATCGAGCCGGACATCGCCCTCATCAAGTACAAGAAGCTGGTGGGCGGAGGCATGCTGAAGCTGGTGAACGGCACGGTGACGCCGGCCCTGGCGAAGCTGGGCTACAGCCCGGCGGAAGTCGACGCCATCATCGGCTACCTCGACCGGAACGAGACCATCGAAGGGGCGCCCGGGCTGAAGGAAGACCACCTGCCGGTGTTCGACTGCGCCTTCAAGCCGTCGCGCGGCACCCGCAGCATCCACTTCATGGGCCACATCAAGATGATGGGGGCCACCCAGCCGTTCCTGTCGGGGGCGATCTCGAAGACGGTGAACCTGCCGAACAACGCCACCGTCGAGGACATCGAAACCGCCTACCTCGAGGCGTGGAAGAACGGGCTGAAGGCGATCGCCGTCTACCGCGACGGGTGCAAGCGGTCGCAGCCGTTGAACACCTCGAAGACCGAGGCCAAGGCCGCCGTCGAGCCGGCGGTGATGCCCGAGCTTCGGGCGGTGCGGCGGCGGCTGCCTGACGAACGGCACGCCATCACCCACAAGTTCTCGATCGGCGGCCACGAGGGCTACCTCACCGTCGGCATGTACGAGGACGGCCAGCCGGGCGAGTTGTTCTGCGTGATGGCGAAGGAAGGGTCGGTGGTCTCGGGCCTGATGGACTCGTTCGCGACCGCCATCTCGCTGTCGTTGCAGTACGGGGTGCCGCTGAAGGTGCTGGTGGACAAGTTCAGCCACACCCGGTTCGAGCCGTCGGGCTTCACCGGCAACCCGCAGATTCCCATCGCCAAGTCGATCACCGACTACCTGTTCCGATGGCTGGCGCTGAAGTTCCTGCCGAGCGACGAAATTCCCGAGGTGTTCAAGGACGGGCTGACGGCTTCCGAGCCTGTCGAGGCGGTTCCGGCGAAGCGTGAACCCGCCCCGTCGAGCAGCCAGACGCGGCAGTCGTTTCTCAACCAGGCCGACGCCCCGCCCTGCCACACCTGCGGCGCGATCATGGTTCGCAACGGCGCCTGCTACAAGTGCAGCAACTGCGGGTCTACGAGCGGCTGCAGCTAGGCGCCGGCTTTCGGCGCTTGCCGGATGGGGGCGGGCGCCGGCAATGTCAAAGGGTCTTCTTGAGGGCTCGGGCTTGCAGACAGTCAAGGCGGCCCCCGACGTGAAGTACCGGACTGCGCAGCTGGCTCCCCCGGTGGTTGCGTTTGTTCTCGTGCTCTCGACCTTCGTCGTCCTGATGGGCGCCACCTGGTTTCGGCACACGGACGTCGGCGACGCACAGCTCTACCAGGTCATCGCGCGGAACATCGTTCGCAGCGGCAACTGGCTGTCTCTTTCCTATCTTCCAACGGTGGGCACGCCATTCTACGACCATCTACCGTTCGGCATCTGGTCCATTGCGGCCGCGATGAAACTCGGTGGAGAGGGCGCCGTAATACCTCTCAACGCCTTCTTCTCGGTGGCTACCGTGCTGACGGTCGGCTGGACTGGTCACCGCCTCGGGGGGCCGTTCACAGGACTTGCCTCGATGTTGTGCTTGAGCACAACGCAAATGTATTTCTTTCAGACGAGTTACCCAACGCTTGATCCACTGCTCTTGTTGCTGGCGACGGCAAGTGCGGTACCCGTTTTGACCGGTAGAGGTCGGCCCTGGGAGTGGCTCGTCGCATGGCTTCTTGCCGCAATGGCAGTTGCGGTGAAGGGACCCTTTGGGCTCTTGCCGCTCGGGGGCGCGGTCGGTGCTCGTGCATTGGTTGATCGGTCCTGGCGGTACGCCCTGATCGGAGGGGCGGCCTGCGGGCTTGCCGCTCTGCCAGTCGCCCTGTTTCTCTATCTGCGTCCTGACTGGCGCGAGGGGTACGGTGTCGGCCAATTGCTCGCTTCCGCCTTAGGAACGCGAACGGATGGAGCCTCGGGCTATCTCACGGCAGTCAAAGTGATAGCAGGGCGCTACTGGCCATGGTTTCCTGCACTTGCAGGTGGAGCCCTGGTTGCCATTGGCCGGCCTGCAGCGATCTTGGCCTGGTTATCGCGCGGCGAATTGGAGCCTCGGCAGTTCCAGAGGGCCTGCCGCTTGCTCGCGGTTTCTTGTGCGTTGATCGCGTTGGGTCTGTCACTGCCACATCGGAAGATCTGGCACCATACGCTCGTAGCTTATCCACTGCTCTCGGTCTTGGCGGCTGTAGCGTTCGGTCCGCGGCTCAGCCAACTGTTCTGCACGGCGAAACGCATGCGATATCTGGTAGCCGGGCTCTGTGCCTTGCTCGCGGTGTCGGTGACCGCGGTCGTGGGCGGTCTCGAGCGCGTGCTGATGTATCCGCCATGCGTCCTCGCCAACGAGCTGAAGGACTCGATTTCCGCGATCAGACCTGGCACGGAGGTACTCGTCGTCTCACCGAAGGACGAATGGGACATGCTCTCGGCCCTCGCTTTCGAAAGGGACGTTGTTCCGGTTCCATCCCAGGGCTTCGACCACGGAACAGCCGCGTTCGCGCTGGTTCGAGACGAACTGTGGCCGGCGGCGCCAGGTGGATGGCGTCCGTTGAGTAGAGCCCGAGGCTGGGTGCTCGCCACAACGAATGCGCGCTAAGCTCCGGTCTTGGTAATTCAGTCGGGCCGCTGACCGGGCGCGAGCCGGACCCCGGAAACTCAGTACGCGTTCTTCGAGATGAAGCCGCCGAGCGCGGTGCGCACGAGGATCTTTACGTCGAGCAGCATCGACCAGTTCTCTATGTAATAGAGGTCGTACTCGATTCGCTTCTGGATGGACGTCTGGCCGCGCAGCCCGTTCACCTGCGCCCAGCCGGTGATGCCGGCCTTCACCTTGTGGCGCAGGTGGTAGCGGGGAATCTGCCGCTTGAATTCCTCGATGAAGACGGGGCGCTCGGGCCGCGGGCCGACCAAACTCATGTCGCCCACCAGCACGTTGAGCAACTGGGGAAACTCGTCGATCGACAGCCGGCGCAGGAAGGCGCCGATGGGCGTGCGCCGGGGGTCGCCCGCCTGGGCCATCGTCGCGCCGCCTGCCTCGGCGTCCACCCGCATGGTGCGGAACTTGAGGATGTCGAAGGTGCGGCCGTCCATGCCCATTCGCTCTTGGCGGTAGAAGACCGGCCCGGGCGAGGTCAGCTTCACCAGCACGGCCGTCACCGCCATCACCGGCAGTGAGATCGCCACCGCGGCGAGCGACACCGCGAGATCGAACGCCCGCTTGCCCACGCTGTTCCAGCCGTGCAGCGGCCCCCCTTGCAGGCTGATGATGGGCAGGCCGCCGAACTCCTCGAGCCCGCCGCACAGGGTGATGTACTGGTACAGGT
>JAHFDQ010000314.1 GCA_023248915.1 Archangiaceae bacterium
GGACGCCGGCGGCGGCAGTTGCGTGCTGTGGGGAAACCCCGGCGCGCCGTGCGCCACCGACGACGACTGCTTCGACACCCAGCTCTACTTCTGCGACCAGGGCAGTTGCGCGGTGAAACCGCGGCGCGGCGAACCTTGCGTCCCCGAAGCGGGCAACGGCACCCAGGCCAATTGCATGTACTACGACAACTTCTGCCGCAAGCTATCCGACGCGGGCACGGGCGGCACTTGCTCCGTCTTCCCGGTCATCGGCGAGCGGTGCGGCGATGCCTTCGACCTGGCCAGGACGTGCGCCCAAGGCTTCTGCAGGGGCGACGCCGGGATCTGCAGCGAGCTGGCCGGACCCGGCGACTACTGCGACCAAACCCCGGTGGACGAAATCTCGCCGGGTTGCGCCGGGACGCTGATTTGCGACATTCGTTCCGACGCCGGCGGCGACGACGTGTCGCTCGGCAAGTGCCGGGTTTCTTCCGGGGTCGGCGGCTACTGCGACGACGTCACGCCGTGCGCGGCGGGCATCTTCTGCGAGGCGGTTCAACCCGACGGCGGCACCACCGAACGCGCCTGCGTGGCGCAGCTCGCCAATTCGACCCGGTGCACGGGCGACTCGCAGTGCCAGAGCGGGCTGTGCGACCCGCCCGACCCCGGTGATGGCGGCCCCCCTAACCGTTTCTGCGGCCCGCTGCATGCGCTGGGAGTGGCCTGCACCACCGGCGCGCAGTGCGTCGCGCCCGGCCTCTGCGACCCCGCCAGCGGAGTCTGCACGCTCGACTGCGGCCTGAAAGCCAACGAGGCGAACGGCTGTATGAGCTACGACCCCAGGTCGATGTCCATCTACCTGCTCTTCGCTCTCGCGCTGGCGCCGTTTGCCCGGCGACGGCGGAAGTAGAGCGGCGTCACGGAGTCAGCTCTTCGGCCCAGTCGCCGCGGAGCAGCCGGACCCGGCGGGCCTCGCTGGGCGTTCCGGGCTCGGCCACCCTCATTCCCTCGACGTAGAGGTCGGCGCGGGCCAGCCCCTCGACGAGGCCCGTCAACCACTCGGGCGGCGACTGGCTGGCCCAGGCCAGGGTGACGACGGCGCCGGGGAGCCGGGCCGGAGCGACCTGGGCGCGCCGGCAGCCCAATTCGCGGTCGACGCTGACTTCCCACCCGTTCGCGAACTGCTCGCGAAGGAAGGTGAGCCGGAGGGCAGGGCGGAGCCCGGTAGGGAGCGCCGGAAGCAGCTCGCCGGCGTCGCGGGCCCTGAGGCAGCGGGACAAGGCATTGCGGGCCACGTCGAGCCGGTGGGTCTCGGCCGCTCCGCGCCGCGCCTCGACGACCTCGACCCAGGCGCGCTCGGGAGCGGACGAGGACACCAGCGCCTGCACGTGCAAGGCGGTGTCGGGGTGGCTGCGGGCTCGGTACAGCAGGGGGAAGCCAGGCCGGTCGAGGTAGCAGGCGGCGATCCGCTCGGAGAACCCGGGGGAACGAAGCTCGGTCGCCAGCGCCCGCGCGATGGCGCGCGCCTCGTCCTCGGTGACTCGAAGCTGGTGTCGCCTGCCCAACGCCATCTGCGGCCTCCCGACGCCGGCGCGCCCACGGTAATGCACCCCCGGTGCCGAGATGGGCTGCAGGGGCGGGTCCGGCACCGGCGCGGTCGGGCGGTACTGTTTTCACGGGCGCTGCGTGAGGCTGCCGGCCCGGCTTCCACTCAGCCCGAGCGGAAGTCAGCGCGCGCCAAGCCGCCGGACGACTCGCGCCTTGCCCGCCAGCAGCTCGAGCAGCGCCTTGCCTGCCCCCGGCAAAGCAAGGTGCGTTTCCGGGGCGACGCGCCCGAGCGAGCTCGGGTCCAGCTCGAGCGCCCGCCCGCCGGTCAGGCCGACGCGCACCCAGGCGTGCGGGTACGCGCGCCCCTTGTCCGCGACCAGGCCGATGACGACCGCCGCATCCCCTCCCAGCGCGCGCGCCTCGACGACGTAGCGCCGCGCCAGGGCCAGGCACCGGCCCTCGGCGGCCCCGTCCGGTGCTCCGGTGTCGTGCACCCGCTCGACCAGAGCCCGCGCCTTCGCTTCCTGCCAGGGCTTCAGCCCGGGCGCCGTCGCCGCCGCGGCGGGCGGCTCGAGCGAAAGCGCCCCGGCGGTCCCGTCGATGGGGAAACCTTGGCCGAACAGGTCGGGCGGCGGCGCGACACGCGCGTCCACCTCCAGCCTCACGAAGCGGCCGTGGCCCAGCCGAAGCTCGACCAGCCGGTCGTCCGGGCCGTAGTCCGCCTCGAAGCGTTCGCCGAAGACGGAGCCGCGCGCGCGCCCGGCGGCGGCCTCGACGACGCACAGCTCTCCTTCCGCGCCACCCAACTCGTCACGCGCGGTCCGGCAACCCGGGGCGGGCCTCTTCCACAGCCAGAGCGACTCGGGCACCACCTCGGTGCCGCGAATCCGCGAGGCATCGTCGACGGTCAGCTCGGCCGCGCGAGTGACGCCCGCCGTCGCCCACCCGTGGGTGAACAGCTGCCGGGACTGGTAGGCGTACCGCTCGCCCGACCTCGACAACTGCACCGTCCCCACCCATGTGCCGTCGAGCTCGAAGGCGAAGCGGGCCGTCTCGGCGGCCGATGCGCCCGCCAACAAAACCAGGGTGACCGTTTCCCACACCGCCCCCAGATATCGCGGCGAAGCCGGCCGGGGAAAGCCGCCGCTCCGGCCGGAAGTTGCTAGAAGGGCCGCGCGACATGGGCTCACGACGATTCCTCATCGCCTTCGGCATCGGAGGGGGACTGGGCACCGGGCTGGCGATGGGCCTGGTGCTCTGGGCGCTCACCGGCCAGCCCGATGGAGTCCTCGCCTGGTCGGCGCTGCTCGCCTCGGCGGTCGCCAGCTTCACCCTCGGCGGCTACCTCACCTGGTTTCAGTGGGCGGCGCGGCGGGCGCGGGTGCGCGAGCAGCTCATCGCGCAGTTGTCCCAGGGCGACCTGACGGTGCGGGCGCGCGAACAGACGGCCGGCCACCCCGAGCTCATCCGGCTCATCCTGTCGCTGCGCCGCGCGCTGGCCCAGGTGCAGCGGGTGACGGGCAACGTTCACCACACTTGCCGCGAGCTGTCCGAGCAGGGCCGGAATCTGCTCGAGGCGGCGCGTCGCCAGGGTGCCGCGGTGGACCGCGCCGAGGGCTCGGTGGGCTCGATGGGCGACAGCCTGCAGGCCGCCGGCCGGCGGGTGGGCCAGCTCGAGACCTTCGCCCAGGACACCACCGGCTCGCTGTCCGAGATGACCGAGCGCATCGAGCAGGTGGCCTCGGCGCTCACCACCCTGAACGAATTCGCCCAGCGCACCAGCGACCTGGTGCAGTCGATGAGCGAACGTTTGACCGCCATCGCCCAGTCGGGCGACGCGCTGGTCGGCTTCGCTTCCGAGGCCGAGAACTTCGTCCAGGCGGTCGAGGGCGGCATCGACTCGGTGCGCCGCCGCGCCAACGAGACCGGCGACCTGGCCCGCGAGGTGACCGCCACGTCCGAGCGCGGCGAGGCGCTGGTGGCGGACAGCGTCAAGGGCATGTACCGGGTGGACGAGACGGTGCGCCGCGCGGCCGAAATCGTCGACTCGCTGGGCACCCGGTCCATCGCCATCGGCCGAATCGTCGACGTCATCCAGGAAATCGCAGACCAGACCAACCTGCTCGCGCTCAACGCCGCCATCATCGCCGCGCAGGCAGGCGAGAACGGCCGGGCCTTCGGGGTGGTGGCCGAGGAAATCCGTTCTCTGGCCGAACGCACAGCCCGGTCCACCCGCGAGATTGGCCAACTGGTGGCCGGCGTCCGCGACGCGGTGGACACCGTGGTCGGGCTGGTGAAGGACGGGCGCGACCAGGCCTCGGCCGGGGTGGTGTCGGGCGACCGCGCGGCGTTGGCGCTGAAGGAAATCCGCCACATCACCCAGCGCACCTTCGCCGCGGTCGAGTCGACGGTTGCCGAGACGGCGCGACTCGAGACGCAGGGCCAGAGCGTGGTCGAAGCCTCGCGCCGCGTCGTCCGCCTGGTCGAAGAGGTCAGCCGCGCCGCCATCGAGCGGGCCGAGCACGGGCGCGAGCTGGTGAAGCAGACCCAGGAAATGGCTCGCGTCGCCGGCGGCGCCTCGGAGAAGGCCGAGGGGCAGGTGCGCACCGGGCGCGACCTGTCCGACTCGGTGCTGCGCCTGACCGCCGCCATCGACGAGATTCGGTCGGCGCACGGAGTCCTGACTCGCGGCGACTCGGCCATCGGCGAGGACGTGGCTCAGGTGCGCGAAGACGCCCGAAGGGTCATCCGCATCGCCGACGGGCTGTCGCGCACGGTGGACCAGCTCTCGCACGAGGCCGACGGGCTCGAGGCCGAGGTGTTCCGCTTCCAGCTGCCCCGGGCGCAGCGCGGCGGCCTGCTGCGGGTGGGCATTCACCAGTCGGTGATGATCGAGTCCAGCCAGGGGCTCGACCCCATCTTCACCATCGACCTGCAGTTGGTGGAAATCTCCGCCAACCTCTACTGCTCGCTGTTGCGCTCGGAAGACGGGGTGCTGAAGCCCGACCTCGCCGAGAGCTGGGAAGCCGACCCCTCGGCCCGCCGCTACCGCTTTCACCTCCGGCGCAACGCCGTCTTCACCGACGGCAGCCGGTTGACGGCGCGCGAGGTGAAGGCCCACTTCGAACGGCTGCTCGACCCCAAGGTGGGCTCGCCCGACCAGGCCATCCTGAAGGAAGTCGAAGGCGTGGCCGCCTTCATCGACGGCCAGGCGACCGAGGTGGCCGGGCTCGAGGTGCTCGACGAGCACACGCTCGAGATTCGCCTGCAGGAACCTAAGGCCTTCTTCCTCCAGTTGGTGACGCTGCCCGCCATGGCCATCACCAAGCTCGATTCCCACGGCAAGCCGATGGGGGCGGGGCCGTTCCGCCTCACCCAGATGGACTCCGAGCGCATCGTGCTGGAACGCAACCCGGCCTACTTCCGGCCCGAGGCCCCGCTGCTCGACCGGCTGGACTTCCTGCTGCTGCGCGACCGCGCCGAGGCGCTGACCCGGTTGCAGGCGGGCGAGGTGCAGTTGGTGTCGGGCCTGTACGCGGAGAACCTCGAACCCGCCAAGCTCGAGGGCCAGCAGGTCATCGCCGGCAACACGCCGTCGAGCTGGTTCCTGGGCTTCAACCTGCGCGAGGCGCCGTGGCGCGACTCGCGGGTGCGACGCGCGGTGCGGGCGGGGCTCGACGTGCAGGCGATGGTCGAGCGCTTCCACCCGGGCGCGCGGGTGGCGCGCGGCCTGACGCCGCCCGAGCTGCTCACCGACGACGAGCTGCCGGTGCCGCGGCCGAACCTCACCCTGGCGCGGCAACTGCTCGCCGAGGCCGGGCTAACCCGGCTCAAGGTGACGCTGTCCTACGCTCCCGGACGAGGCACCGAGGCCGAGGACCCCGTGCTGTTCCGGCCGTTGCTCGAGGCGGGCCTGCTCGAGCTGACGCACGCCGAGGTGGGCGCGTCGGACTTCTGGCAGCGGCAGCGCGAAGGACGGGTGAACGCCTTCCGGTCGGTGTGGATTGCCGACTACCCCGACCCCGACAACTTCCTCCACTTCCTGCTCAACTCGAGCGCCCAGACCGTTTACTCGATTGGGTACAAGAGCGGCGAGCTCGACCGGTTGACCGCGCAGGCGCGGGTGTCCATCGACCCCGAGCTGCGTGTGCAGCTCTACCGAAAGGCAGAGCGGACGCTGCACGACGACTGCGCCATCATTCCCCTGTACCACGAGCGAATCTACGCGGCGGCCAGCCCCGCGGTGCAGGGGTTGAGGCTGCATCAGACGCCGCCGCAGGTGCGCTTCGAGAATCTCTGGGTCGACCGCGACGCGTGACGGCCGCACCCGCGGTGCGCCGGAGTTGAAATGGTGTGCCGATTCGCGGTCTGCTGTCGGCCTCATGGGCGAGCGGCGAGTTCGGAACCGGCAGCGGCGAAGGTTGAGGGTTGCGCTCGGGAAGATGGCCGTCTTCACCGCCGACGTCTCGGAGGACGGCTTCTGCGCCGAGCTGATGCACGTGCTGACCCCGGGCAGCCAGGTGAACGGCACGCTCTCGCTCGGGCCCAACGAGTACCCGTTCGTGGGCAAGGTGGCCTGGGCGCGGGCCGGCGACGCCCGCCTGGGCCAGCGCGGGCGCATGGGCGTTCACTTCGAGACCATCGACGACCGCTTCCTCGCGGCGTACCAGCAGAACTTCCCCGAGAAATAGCGGGAAGCGGCCGTCACTCCTCGCGGCGCGCCCCCGACAACCCGTCCCGCTGCGGCCAGCCGCTGGTCTCGAGCGGCAGGCCGGCCAGCTCGTAGGCCTCGAGCGTCCAGGCGCCGCTTCGGTTCACCAGTACATAGAGGTGGCCGCGCTCGAAGACCGCCGGCCCCAGCACCGCGTCCCGGGCCAGCGGACAGACGACGGGCCGCCCGGCCGGGGTGAAGAGCTGGAGGTGGGCCAGTCTGCCCGCGTCGAGCTCGACCTCGGTCAGCGTCACCACCGCGCCTCCCGAAACCACGGCCGCCTCGTCGAGCCGGCCCCACACCCCGTCGGGCAGCACCCGCGCGTCCCAGGCGGGCTGGCCGTTGGCGAGCCCGAAGGCGTTGAGGAAGGTGCCCTCGACGTCGGCGGTGCACGACGGCCCGACGGCAGGGGCGCAGCCGCGCGAGAAGGCGTAACCGACGCCCGCCGCCATCAGGGCGCCCATCGGGCGAGTGGGCGTTTCTCCGCCGTCCGGCCCCAAGGCCTGCGCGCGCACTTCGACACCTCCGTCCGAGTCGATCAGGTGGGCGGCGCCCAGAACCATACGGCCCGAAGCCACCGCCACCGCGTCGGCGCCGGGGAAGGTCCCCCACGAATCGACCGAGTACCCGCCGTCGGCGGGGGTGGCACGCGCGGCCGCTCCCGAAGGCTCGTAGAGGACAACTTCGCCGCCTGCTCCGAGCGCGAGCCGACTCGCGGTCCCCATCGAGCGGACCGTTTCTACGGCAGTGAGCCCGCCGTCCGCCTCGAGCCGGAAGAGCGTCTGGAGCCCTGGCACCGGGCCGGGGCCGGCGTCGGAAGGTCCGCCGGCGTCCGCGCCCAGCCCGCCCCCTCCGTCGGAACCTCCGCCGGCGTCCGCGCCACCGTCACCGTCGGGTCCTCCGTCCGCGCCTCCGCCGCCGTCCGCGCCGTCGTCTCCCCCAGGCCCTCCGTCCCAGGTTCCGCCGGCGTCCGGACCGGCGTCTCCCCCAGGCCCTCCGTCCGCGCCTCCTCCGGCGTCCGGGCCACCGTCACCGCCGGGTCCTCCGTCCGCGCCTTCGCCGGCGTCACTTCCTGCTCCGCCGTCCGGAATCGAGCCGCCGTCGCCGCGAGCGGGCACCCAGGACACCGCCGCGATGACCTCTCCCGCGGGTCCGAGCGCGACCCGGTCTCTGGCGCAGAC
>JAHFDQ010000315.1 GCA_023248915.1 Archangiaceae bacterium
CGCCTTGAAGAAAGGGTGAGCGACCTTTCGGAGCAGGAGGTCGACGCGCTCCAACGCGTCTTCCTGGCGCTTCGCGCCGCCGCGCCAGCCCCTTTCATCATCGTGGGCGGATGGGCCGCTCGGCTGCTCCGACGGCATCCCTGCGCGCGGCCACCTGGATACGAGCCGCTGCAGACGAACGACGTCGACGTTGCTGCACCGTGTCGATTGGGCGCCGGTGGCCGAGCGCTCGCCGACGCCATCCTGAAGCAGGGCTTCACAGCCGAGTACCGCTCGGACGACAAGCCTCCGGTCACGCGCTACCTGCTCGAGTCGGCGCACGGTTTCGAGTTGGAGTTCATCGCACCGCTGCTCGGCGGAAAGTCGCGGCGGTCCGGCGCCCCGGACGGCACGGTCGACCTCCTCGGAGCCAGCGCTCAGAAGCTCCGCCACGTCGAGCTGCTGCTGCTCGAGCCCTGCCTGATCGCGATGCCCGAGCTAGGCCCAGGTGCAGCCTTCTTGGTCGTAAACCCCGCAAGCTTCGTCATCCAGCGTCTGCTGATTCTGCCGTCGAGACCATCGTTGGCGAAGAAAGGAAAGGACGGGCTCTACGTCCACGACATGCTGCAGCTATTCGCGCTGGCCGGTCGGATTCATCCGGACATCGTCGCCCAAGCAGGTCGCGTCGCGCGAACGCTGACTCGGAAGCAGCGCGAGCAGGTCAGGAAGGCGGTGGCGCTGATCGCAGATGCGAGAGCCGACGCGGCGCGGGAAGCCGCCCGCATCGCGAGCGAGGCCCTCCGACCGGATACTCCCTCCGCCCAGGCGATTGCCCTGGCCTGCCGCCTCGGACTCGCCGAGCTGCTAGCGGACCGAGAATGACCTGCGCTCGCTCCATCAGCCAGGGGTGCTGACCTCACTTCCAGAGGTCGGAGTCGACCTTCGTCCCCCTCAACCATGGGACCTTGTCGCGACTCACCTTCGACGTCCCTCCGACTGACACGGCCCGAGTGATGATGGGGTTGTTCCCGTCGACCAACTTGATGGTGTGCTTGAACTCGCCGTCCTGGTCCACCTTCACGATGTGGCCGTTCACGTCCACCCGCGACCCGGGCGCCACGTGCCCTCGGATGACCGCGATCGGCTTCTCGAGGTTTCCTTGCGGCACCTTCACGCTCAGCAATAAGTCCGCCGGAATCGGCGTCGGTTCGGACGGCCCCTTCTTCCCCGGCACCACCAATGACTGGTACCCGGCGTTCACGAGCACCACCTTGCCGCCCCCCTCGAATTCGGTCACTCCGTCCCGCGTGCCCACCGCCACCGTGCCCAGGCCGTTGCTGCTGATGGTGAACTCGCCCCCTCGCGTGCTCGCGCGGGCCTCGCTACCGGTCGCCTTCACCTCGAAGGTGTGCTTCGCCGCACCCTTCACCCTCGCCGTCGCCATGCCGCTCTCCAGCAGCAGCTTCGAGATCGAGTCCGACAGCTCGGACACCGCCACCTCGGTGCCGGCTTCCATCCGCACCTCGTAGGCTTCGCCTCCCACCAGCACCGCGTAGGCGCCGTCGGCGGTCTTCACCGCGTCCGAGCTCTTCAGGGTTTCCCCCGTCGCCGCCACCGTCCACTCTCCCCCGGCGCGGCGAATCTGCACCTGGCCCGACACCTCGTCGAGCTTCAGCTCGGACAGGTGCTTCACCGGCGGCGGAGGAGGCGGCGGAGGGGGCGGTGCCGGTTCCTGCCCCAGGAAGACGAAGTAGCCCACCGGCAACATCGCCAGCACCAGCAGAATGCCCAGGTAGAACGGCCAGGCCTTCCTACGCTTTGCCGCTTCGGCCATCCGGTGCCGATCCTAGGCCTACCCGGGGCCTCCGGCCAGCAAGCTTGCTCTGCCTAAGCCTGCCCGCCCGGCGCGGCCCCCCGCCCTACCCAACCTTCGTCAGTTGGTGCGGCCGTTGATTTCCCGCGCCGCGTTGGGGACGACCGACCCCGTCGCGTCCGAGTAGGCCAGGTCGACCATTCCACCGAAGTTCCCCCCGGACGACGTCGGGTGGAAGTTGAGCTGGATCGCGCACTGGGCGCCGGCAGCCAACACCGCCGAGCAGAAGCTGAACGTCGACCCGAAGGCGCCAATGGTGCCCGACCCTCCGGGGAACGCCTGGCTGCCGCTGGCCCCGAAGCCGAACTCGGGCGGCAAGCCGGCCCCCGAAGGCCCGAGCGCCGTCGTGGCCACCGCGCCGCGGTTGGTCACGATGAACGTCCGGGCGACCGTGGTGCCCGAGTTCACCTGGCCGAAGTCCGCCGGCCAGCAACCCAGGGCGGTACAGGCGAAGACGTCGTTGGTCTCTGCCACCGTCAACAGCGCCCTCGTCGTCTTCGTACCCTTCAGGACTCGCGTCACCATCGGCGTCGAGGCGCCGGTGAGGGCAATCGACAGGGCGCCGTTGCCCGACGAGGCCGCCGAGTAGCGCACCTTGACCGCGCAGCTGGAATTCGCCGGCAGGCTGGCCGTGCAGAACGGAATGGGGCTGCCCTGAAGGTTGATCGTCCCGCTGCCTCCGGGGAACGCGCCGGTCGCGTACGAGAACGGCGCCAGCAGCGTTCCGGCGTCGGTGAGGCCTGCGGCGGCCACGCCGCGGTTCCGCACCACGAATGCCATGTCCAGCGGCGTGCCGGCCGTCCCGAAGTCGAAGTCGTTCCAGGGCGTGCCACAGAACGGGCAGTCCATGATGTCCACGATAGCGTCCGTCGTCGGTTGGGCGAAGAAGTCGTAGTGCAGGCTCGGCGTCGTCGCGCCGGTCAGGGTGATATCCATGTTGCCACCCGCCGAACCCGTGCCGGACGCGGTATATGTCACCTCGATGACGCAGGTGGTCCCACCCGGCAGCGCCTGACCCGTTGCCGGGCAGAAGAGGTAGTTCTGGCCGTAGACGTTGACGGACCCCAGAGGAGCGCCTCCCGGGTAGGTCCCGCTGGTGTACGCGAAGCCAGCGCCGGTGATGCCCAGGTCGTCCAGGGTCGCCGACCCCGTGCCCGAGTTCGTCACGAACAGGAACAAGTCATTCGTCGACGGAGACGCCACCGTCCCGAAGTCGTGCGCGGGGCTGCCGGGCCCTGAGCCTCCGCAGTTGGGGCACTCGGCCACCCTGACGATGGCCAGGGTCGTCGGTTCGGCGGTGAAGTCGTACCCGACGCTCGGCTGAACCGCGCCGGTCAGCGTCAAGCTGACGGAACCGTTCTGCGGCGAGTTGCCCGACGCGGTGTAGACCACCTGGACGACGCAGGTGGAATTCATCGGCAGGGCGGCCGGCAAGACCGGGCAGTAGTTGTAATTCTGCCCCCACACGTTGACCGAGCTCCCGCCCGGGCCTCCGGGGAAGCCCGCCCCGGCGAAGCCGTAGCCGGTGCCCGTGGCGCCTGCCGCGGTGACGGTCGCCGCCTGAGCGCCCGTGTTCGTCACAAAGAGGAATACCTGGTTCACGGTGCCAGCACCGATGACCCCGAAGCTGTGGGTCGGATTGCCTGGCCCGCCCGACCCGCTCGTGTTGCCGCAGTTCGAGCATTCCGTCATCGAGACGATGGCCAGGTCAGTCGGCGTGCCCATCAGGTTGTAAGAGACCGACGGTTGCGTCGCGCCGGACAACTGCACGGTCACGTTCCCCGACTGGGGTACGGTGCCGGACGCAGCGTAGGCCACCTCGAACACGCACGACTCACCGCCCAGCAGAGTGCCACCCTCGGCGGGGCAGAAGTTGAAGGTGCTGCCCTGGTAATTGATAGTCGAACCAGGCGTGCCGCCGGGGAAGGTCGACGACCCTCCGAAAGAGAACGCCTGGCCGGTCATCGTCGCCGAGTCCAGGGTCGCCGTGCCGAAGCCGTCGTTGCGCAGAAGGAAGAGCTGCGCCACCGACGCGCCCGTAGCCGTCAAGCCGAAGTCGTGGATGGGCGTGCCTCCTCCTCCCCCGCCTCCGCACCAAGGGCAGTCTGCCATCTGGACTATCGCCAGCGACGTCGGGTGTCCCACCAGGCCATAGCTGAACGAGGCCTGAGTGGCGCCTGACAGCGTCAGATCGAGAGAACCCGCCTGGTCCACACTACCCGTCGCCGTGTACTTCACCTCGATGACGCAGATCGAGTTTCCGGCCAGCACTCCTCCGACCGCCGGGCAGAGCTGGTAATTGCTACCCCAGATGTTGACCTGCTGTCCCGGGGGCCCACCTGGGAACGGGCCGAGGAAGAAGGAAAACGCCGACCCCGAGACGGTGGCGCTGTCGATGGTCGCGTCACCCGAGCCGGAGTTCTGCAGGAAGAACCAGGCCGTCCGGGTGCTGGGCGAGGCCACGGGGCCGAAGTCGTGCGTGGGCACGCCGGGACCGCCGCCTCCCCCACACCCCGGGCACTCAGTCAGCCTCACGATGGCGTCCGACGTCGGAGTCCCGACGAGGTTGAACGATACGAACGCCGCGGTGGCGCCGGTCAGGTTCACCTTCACGGTTCCCACGTCCTGCGCTGAAGCCGAAGCCGTGTAGACGACGCGGATGACGCACATCGAGTCCACCGCCAGGGGTTGGCCGGACGCAGGGCAGTACGTGTAGTTGTTGCCCCAGACGTTGACGGTGCTCCCCGCGGGCCCGCCGGGGTAGCCTCCCGGGTAGCTGAACGCGCTGCCGGTGACGCCGCCGTTCGACAGGGTCGCCGGCTGCGCCCCGGAGTTCGCCAGGAAGAAGTACTGGTCGGTGGTCGAACCGACCGGCACCCAGCCAAAGTCGTGCGTGGGCGTGCCACCGCCCTTGCCGCTCCCACCGCACTTGTCGCAGTCGGTCATCGCGACGATGGCCAGCGTCGTCCCGTCGCCGCTGATGCTGCGGGTGGCGACCCGGGGAGAACCCGACGGGCCGTTGTCGAGGTACGCCAGCGAGATGTTGGTGAAGAAGTTGCCAGAAGAGCCCGGCTGAAACTCGACCCGGATGGCGCAGGCCTGGGCCGAGTCGATCGTCGAACCGCAGTACGGGAGGCTGGAGCCACCCATCGAGACGACGCCCGTGCCGCCCGGAAAGCCGCCGGGGTAGCTGAAGCCCGTGCCGAGCGCCTGCCCCGTCACCGCGGCGGCGTCAGCCGCGCCGATGTTCGTCACCTGGAAGACCACGGCCGTCTGGCTGCCAACCGGGCGCAGGCCGTAGGAGAAGACCAGGCCCCCGCCTCCACCACCGTTCTCGCTGATCTCGTTGATCTGCAGCAGCGCTCTGTCGACGCCGCCGCCACGCAGCGCGCGGCTGGTGCTCTGCGCGACGTCCCAGGTGAGGGACACCTGGCCAACGGTGGACACCGCCGCCGTTGGCTGGAACCACACCCGAACCGCGCAGGCCGCTCCGGGGTCGAGCGTCGAACCGCAGTAGGGCACGCGGGCCTCGTCCGAATTCGTCCCGGCGGTGGCTCCGGGGAAGCCCCCGGGGAAGCTGAATACCCCTGGGGTGGTGGCCCCCGACAGCCCGGTCGCCTGCGCTCCTCCCGAGTTGACGACCAGGAAGTCGTGCTGCACGGCCAGCCCGATGCCGATTCCGCCGAAGTCGAACTCGGGGCCGAAGCTGATGCCCCCCGTCTCACCGCTGTAGTCGTAGAGCGTGACGAGCGGTCCCGTCACGCCGTGGCCCTGAAGCGGCCGAGTCACGGTCGCGCTGGTGCCGCCGGTGTAATTGAGCTTCAGCAGGGCGCCGAACGCCGAAGGCGCGCTCGGGGTGAACGTCACCACCACCGCGCAGGTGTCCCCTGGCGCCAGCGGCGCAACTCCGCAGTCGCCCCCGGTTCCCGGGAAGGTGCCTCCTTTGAAGGTGAAGCCGACCGCCATCGGCGTGCCGGCGGTGACGGTCGTCGACGCGAGGCCGTTGTTCTTCACGAAGAACGGGTGGTCGACCGGCAGTCCCACGGCCTGGCCGCCGAAGTCGAAGTCCGACCCGTCCTGCGGCACCCCGTAGTCCGTGTAATAGTAGGGCGGGTAGTCGGTCAGCACCAACGTAGCGAGCGTGGTGCCGGTGCCCGTGACCGAGACGCCGAGGACACCCGACCCCACCCCGTCGTCGAAGGTGAGCTCCAGGTTGCCCGAGAACAGTCCGGCGCCGGGCGGGTTGAAGGCGACGACGAGGGCACAGCTCGCCCCGCCGGGAAGCTCGTCCGGACAGGTGCCTCCCTGCCCGGGGAAGGTGCCGCCCTTGAACGAGAAGCCGACGCCGATCGGGCCCGAGCTCGCCAGCGCGGTGGCCGGGAGGTCTCCGAAGTTCGACAGCATGAAGATGTGCGTCCCAGTCGCGCTGGTCGACCAGGGGCCGAAGTCGTAGACGGGCCCCGAGTTCAAGGCGAGCGACGCGCGGGCGTTCACGGTGAGATTGACCGCGGAACCGATCGAGGCTCCCGCCGAGTTGTAGGCCAGCACCAGGTAGGTGGTGGCGGGCGCGGCCACCGTCGGCGTGCCCGAGATGACGCAGGTGGTGGGGCTGAGCACCAGGCCGGCCGGCAGGACCGGGCCCACCAGGCAGTTGGTCACCGGGTCGCCGTTGGCGACGAGGCTGGTCGGGGTCACCGACATCGGCACCCCGACGATGCCCATCGTCCCGGTGGCGCCGCCGTAGCTCAACGACGGCACGTCGATGACGGACAGCGTCACCAGCATGCCCGGCGACGACCCGGCCGAGTTGGTGGCAGTGACGGTGTAGGTGGCCGGCGCCGTCACCGCCGAGGGAATGCCAACGATGGCGCAGGTGGTCGGGTCGATGCTGAGCCCCGCCGGCAACGATGGCGTCGCCAGGCACATGGTGATGGCGGCGCCGTTCGCGGACAGGGTGGTGGGCGGCACCGACATCGCCGACCCCACGTGGCCCACCGTGCCGGTCGCCCCAGCGAAGCTCAAGCTGGGCGCGATCGCGTTCACGGTGAGCAACAGGACCGCGTTGGTCGAAATGCCCGCCGAGTTGGTCGCGGCGAGAATGAAGAGGCCTGCAGTGACCGAGGCCAGGGGGCTGCCCGTGATGACGCAGGTGTTCGCGTCGACGACGAGCCCAGTCGGCAGCGGCGTTGTCGGCGGGCGGATGCCGCAACCCGTGACCGGTGCGCCGTTCGCCACCAGCGCCGTGGGGCTGATGCTCATCGGCGTCTCGACGGTGCCGACGGTGCCCGAGGCGCCCACGTAGCTCAGCGTGGGTGCCTTGGCGCCCACCGACAGAGTCACCGTGGCGTCGGTGAAGCCCGCCAGGTTAGTCGCCCGGATGGTGAACGAGGTCGAGGCGATGACTGCCGTCGGAGCGCCCGAGATGACGCAGGTGGCGCTGTTGACGGACAGGCCCACGGGCAGAGGGGAGGTCGCGACGCAAGCGGTCACCGAGGCGCCGTTCGGAATAAGCGTCGTCGGGGTCACCGACATGAAGGTGCCGTAGGTGCCGGCGCCGCCGGTCGCT
>JAHFDQ010000316.1 GCA_023248915.1 Archangiaceae bacterium
ACTTCGAATTGAAGGCGGTGACCGCCGTCAAGTCGAGCGTCATCAGGTTCGCCTGCAGCTTCCCCCGGCCCGCCACGTTCGCCGGCAGGGTGGCCTTCTGGAAGGCCTCGGCCAGACCCGCCTGCACCCACTTCGCCGGCTCGGTGGACGCCTTGATCGCGAACCGGCGTGACGGTTCGCTCTCCTGGAAGCGCCGACCCACCACCAAGGGTTCGCTGCGCCTCTCGACGACGGTGACGCCCGAGAGCCCGGCGCAGGTGGGCGCCGAAGGCGGCGGCGACTCGACCTCGTAATAGGCCGGCGTGAACAGCGCCGGGCCGAAGGGCGTCGGCGGAGTCCGGGTGCAGGAAACGGTCGCCAGCACCGCGGCGACCCAGGCGGCTCTCAATCCAGGTGACATGGGGGGCTCCTAGCTCGCGGCTCCGAGGAGCAGCGACGTGTTGACTCCGCCGAAGGCGAAGTTGTTGGTCAAGACTCGCGTCACCCGCCGTTCCTCGACTTCGCGCAGGTACCGCGGCCCGGCGCACTCTGGGTCGACCTCGTCCAGGTTCAGCGTCGGCGCCAAGAAGCCCCGCCGCATCATCTCGACGCAAAAGATGGCCTCGATGGCGCCGCAGGCGGCCAGGGTGTGGCCGGTGTGGCCCTTGGTGGAAGAAATGGGCACCCCCTCGCCGAGCACGTCGCGGGTGGCCTGCGCCTCGACCGGGTCGCCCAACGGCGTGCCGGTCGCGTGGGCGTTGACGTACTGGACGTCTTTCGGCGCCACCCCCGCCGACTCGAGGCAGGCGGCGATGGTGCGCGCCATGCCGGCCCGCGCCGGCGCCGACATGTGCTCGCCGTCGCAGTGGGTGGCGAAGCCCAGCACCTCGCCCAGCACCTGGGCCCCGCGCCGCCGCGCGTGCTCGAGCTCTTCCAGCACCACCACGCCCGCAGCCTCGCCCACCACCAGCCCGTCGCGGCGCTTGTCGAAGGGCCGCGGCGTCAGGTGCGGCGTGTCGTTGAAGGCGCGCGAGGTGCCGCCGACGATGTCGAAGGTGGTCGCTGTCGTGACGTGCAGCTCTTCCGAACCGCCGCACAGCATCACGTCCTGGTAGCCGTCCCGGATGGTGTCGAACCCGAGGCCGATGGCCTGAGCCCCCGAAGCGCAGGCCGCCGCCGGCGCCCACACCCTGCCCTTCGCGCCGAACATCAGGGCCAGGTTCGCCGCCGCCGAGTGGTTCATCACCTGGAAGAACCAGGTGGACTTCAGGCCCCGCACCCCTTCGCGCTTCAGGGTGTCGATGTACAGCTCAGTGGCGCTGGGGCTGCCCACCGTCTGGCCGATCGAGATGCCGACCCGGCCCGAACCAAGCAGCGCCTTGTCGAGCTCGGCGCCGGCGACGGCCTGCTGCGCCGCCGCGGCCGCCAAAAGCGCCAACCTGCCCATCGACCGGCGGAACTCGCGCGGTATCGACTTCTCGTCGAAGTCGTTCACCGTCGCGCCGACCTGGGTGTGCAAGTCCTTCACGCCGGCCCACTCGGGCATGCGCCTGACCCCCGAACGGCCGGCCTTCAGCGCGTCCATCGCCGCGTCGATGGTGTTGCCGATCGGGCACAGCAGCCCCATCCCCGAAATCACCACGCGTCGCTTCATGCGGCGGCCACCTTCTTGAACACGGTGTCGAACCCCAGGAGGAACGCGCAGGTCACGCAGGCCCCTACCGTCACGCCTAGCACGCCGGGCATCAACACGCTCTGCCCGGTGAGCAACAGGTTGTCGATGCGAGTGCGCGGGTGCAACGCGTACTTGCCCCACTGGTCGATGGAGTGCGCCATCCCGTAGACGGCCCCGTTCGGCGTGGCGGTGTAGTCCCGGTTGGACAGGGGCGTCGACACCTCGACCTGCTCGAGCGTCCCTGCCAGCTCGGGCACCGCCGCCTCGACGGTGGCCAAGAGCTGCTTCGACTGGGCCGCCTTGAAACGGCTGTACTCGGGCCCCCGGTTGCCGGTGTAGGTGTCGGCGAAGGGTTCGACCTCGGACCATTCCATCAGCGCCAGGGTCAGCACCACGCGCGGCCCTTCCCACCCGGCCTCGCGATCGCTGGGGAAGGTCAGGAACATCGCCTTCTCCTCGCCGTGGCCGGGGCCGAAGCCCCCCTTGCGGTAGGCGTCGTCGACGTCTTCCTTCGGGTAGACGTAAAGGTTGTGGCGCCGGGGCTCGGTCTTCGCGCGGGTGGTGTAGTAGCCGGCGATGGCCGCCGGGCCGTCGCGCATGCCCTCAATCCGGTGCACGTAGGCGGGCCGCATCGCCCCCGGAGGCAGCAGCTTCAAGGTGGCGCGGGGGTGCGCGCTCGAGATGACCAGGCGGGCACGTACCCGCTCTCCGCCTTCGAGCAGGCACCCGGTCACCTGCCCGTGGTCTACCTCGATTGTCTTCACCCGGGCGCGGGTGCGCACCACGCCCCCCTGGGCCTTGATGGCGTCCACCATCACCTCGGCGAGGGCGTCGCCGCCGCCGTCGAGCCCGACCGCCCCTTGCAGCATCGAGTCGATGACCAGCGCGTGAAGCTCGAGCGGCGTGCGTTCGGGCGGCAGGCCGTAGAGCATGCTCTGGCCGCACAGCACCGCGATCAGCCGGGCGTTCGAAGTCAACGAGCGCAGGTACGGCCCCAGCGCGATGGTGGCCGTTTCCGAGAGCTGGTCGGGCGGCTGTTCGAACGAGTAGGCGGGGCTCTCGCGGCAGATCTGCTGGCACAGCTCGGCGAAGCGCACGATCGCCCCGCGTTCTCCGGGAAACTCGGCGCACAGCTTCTGAATGAAGCGCGGCCACCCGTTCGGCACCCGGAACTCGTAGCCGGTGCCGAACTTCACGCGGTCGAAGCCGTCGGGGTCGAACTCGTGCCACTTCAGGGCCTGAGCAACGCCGAGAAACCGCAGGTAGCGCCCCAGCGTCCCGTCCGAGCCGGCGCCTCCGACGTAGTGCATGCCGGTGTCGAAGGGGACTCCGTCGCGGAAGAAGCGGTGCAGGCAGCCGCCCGGCCGGTAGTGTTGCTCGAGCACGCAGACCTTGAACCCTTCGCGGGCGAGCACCTGCGCGCAGGTCAGGCCGCTCATGCCCGACCCGATGATGACGACGTCGAACTCGTCGGCCGTAAGGTGCGCGGCAGGCGCGAAGCCGGCACGCAGCGTCACTTCGGCGCCTCTCCTGCGTAGCCGGTCACCTGGGCGTCGGCGACCTTGGTGGTGCCGAGGAAGACCTTGCCCTTCCCGGTCAGCATGCCGAAGCGCTCGTCGCCCACGTCGACCTCGAACCGGACTTCGTGCCCCGGCTCGACGATGGACCGGAACCGGGCCCGGTCGATGCCGACGAGAAACACCCGCGGCGCCTTCCGGTGGCACAGGGCGTAGTAGGCCATGGTCTGCGCCAGCCCCTCGACCAGGTACACCCCCGGCACTACCGCGTGGCCCGGGAAGTGGCCGGCGAAGACGGGTTCGTCAGGGCGGAAAGTGCGCACCGCCACCACGCGCCGGTCGGTCATCTCGACCACCCGGTCGAGCAGCAGCAGCGGTTCGCGGTGCGGCAAGACTTCCCTGACGTCGGGGAAAGGGCCCATCAGTCCACCGCGCGCAGCACCACGGCCGCGTTGGTACCGCCGAACCCGAACGAGTTCTTCAGAATGGTGAGCGGCCGGGTCTCGAGCGAGCGCACCGGCAGGTTGAGCCCCGCCGAGGCCTCGTCGGGTTCGGTCAGGTGCGCGTTCCCGGCGATGAAACCGTCGCGCATCATCAAGAGGCAGTACACCACCTCGCTCGCGCCCGCCGTCCAGCACTCGTGGCCGGTCAACCCCTTGGTCGACGACACCGGCACCTTGCGGCCGCCGAACACCTGGGTGATGGCCCGGGCCTCGACCGCGTCGCCCACCGGCGTCGAGGTGGCGTGGGCGTGCACGTAGTCGACCTCGTTGGGGTGCACGTTCGCGGCGGTGAGGGCGCGCTTCATCGCGCGAACCGCCCCGTCGCCGGTCGGGTTGGTGAGGTGCTCGCCGTCGCAGCCGAAGGCGTACCCCAGCACCTCGGCGTAGATGCGCGCCCCGCGGGCCCGCGCGCCGTCGATGGACTCGACCACCAGCCCGGCGCCGCCGCCCGACGGCACCAGCCCGTCGCGCGTCTTGTCGAACGGGCGCGACGCCCTCGCGGCCTCGTTCTCGCGCGCCGACAGCGCCCCCAGGGCGTCGAAGGCCGCCATGCCGTGCCACGAGCTTTCCTGCGCGCCGCCGCACACGCCTGTCCGAGCGCGTGCAGCCCACTGGCGCAAGCCGCCGACAACGTCCAGCAGGCGCCCTGCACGCCCAAGAGCGTGGCCAGGTTCATGGTGACGGTCGAGTTCATCACCCGGATGATGTGGCCGCTGCCGAGCGCGGTGGTGCGCCGGCTGCGGTCGAGCTCTTCGAAGACCTCGGCCGCCGAGTGGCAGGTCGAGTCGTTTCCGAAAATGACGCCGACCTCGGGCCTCTTCAGGGCGGCGCGGTCGAGCCTCGCGTCGGCGATGGCGTCGAGCGCGGCCGCGCACCCGTAGGCCGCCGCCTGCCCCATCGTCTTCCGGGCCTTGCGGTCGAAGCGCGCGTTGACGTCGAAGCCGTGAATGGCGCCGGCCAGGCTCGACCGGAAGCCCCGCGCCTTGCGCTCGGGGTCGACCTCGATGCCCGAGCGGCCCTCTTTCAGTGACTTGCTGATCTGGTCGAGCGTCGTGCCGATGGCTGAGATGGCTCCGATGCCCGTGATGACTGCGCGCCGCATTCCGTCCCCTTCTCGTCGGTGGCGGGCGAACCCGCTACATCCACATGCCCCCGTTGACTCCGAGGACCTGGCCGGTGACGTACCCGGCCTCGTCTGAACACAGGTACCGCACCGCGTGGGCCACCTCGTCGGGCTGGCCGACCCGGCCGAGCGGCACGTAGGCGAGCAACTGCTTCACCGGCGCCCCCTCGAGCATCTCGGTCTCGACCAGCCCGGGCGAGACGACGTTGACGGTGATGCCGCGCGGCGCAACCTCGAGCGCGAGCGACCTCGCCGCGGCCACCAGCCCGCCCTTGCTGGCGGCGTAGTTCACCTGGCCCGGGCTGCCCCGCTGGGCGGCGATGGACGACAGCACCACCACCCGGCCGCTCCGGCGACGGAGCATGCCTTTCAACACCGGCCGGCCCACGGTGAGGAACCCGGTCAGGTTGGTGGCGAGCACCTCGTCCCACGAGGCGTCGTCGGTGAACACGAACAGCCCGTCGCGGTTGACGCCGGCGTTCAGCACCAGGGCGTCGGGCGTCCCGTGCGCGTCAATCAGCGCCTTCACCGCTCTTTCCGCCTCGGCGCGGTTTCCGACGTCGAAGCGCGCCAGCACCGGGGGAGGGCCGCCAGCGGCCTCGATGCGGGCGGCGACCTTCCGCGCGGCGTCCTCGCGAGACCGGTAATTCAGCCAGACGCGCCAGCCGGCCGTCCCGAGCGCGAGTGAGATCGCTGCTCCGATGCCCCGACTGCCTCCTGTCACCAGGACCTGCTTCAAGCCCAATTCCCCTGCCACGGCCGGTAGTTCGAGCCGAGTGACGCTGCCTTAACACAGGGTCGCCGGGCCACCAAGGCAGGGCCTGTCGGATTGGAATTGACGCGGTCCGAAGAAAGCTGCTACCGACCCGCCCGATGGTTGAAAAGACACTGGCAGATCAGGCGATTCAGGTCGTCAACGACACCCTGGTGAAGGAATTCGAGCTCGAACGCTCGACGATCACCCCTGAGGCCCGCATGCGCGAGGACCTGGGGCTCGACAGCCTCGACGCGGTCGACCTGATCGTCGCGCTCGAGAAGGCGCTGGGAGTGGAAATCCCCGAGGAGACCGCCCGGAGGATGCGGACGGTGGGCGACATCCACTCCTACATCAAGGAGAAGGCGCCGACGAAGTGACGCCGGGGCCTGAAGCGGCAGTCCCCAGCGCTTGCGACGTGGCCGTCATCGGCGCCGGCATCGCGGGCCTGACTTCGGCGGCGGTGATGGCCAAGGCGGGCTTGTCGGTAATGGTGCTCGACATGGCCGGCAGGCCGGGCGGTTATCTGGCGGGCTTCGACCGCAAGGGCTTCAGCTTCGACACCTCGATTCACTGGCTGAACCAGTGCGGCCCCGGAGGCCTGGCCCGCCGAATCTTCGACTTCATCGGCCCCGGCGCGCCCGCGACCCGGCCCCAAACCCGCATTCGCCGCTACAAGGGCGACGGCTTCGACTACCTGCTCACCGACAACCCCGACGAGCTCCGCGACCAGTTGGCGAAGGAGTTTCCCGCCGACGCGCGCGGCATTCACCGCTTCTTCGCCGACGCGCGCCAGCTCGGCCGGGCGTTCGACAAGTTTCCGATTCGGGCCCGCGCCCGCGAGACGATGGGCATGTTCGAGAAGCTCGGGTACCACCTCGGCATGCTCTCAGTGTCGTGGCCGTTCCTGAAGCACTTAGGGCGAACCGCCGAGAAGGGGCTGCGCCGGTACTTCCACGACCCGAAGCTGCTGCGCGTCTTCTGTTCCGAGCAGGACCTGTTGAGCTGCCTGGTGCCGGTGGGCTGGGCCTACTCGCACGACTTCCAGCTACCCCCCGCCGGAGGCAGCCGCCGCTTCCCGCTCTGGCTCTGCGACGCGCTCTCGGCGTTCGGGGCCACGGTGTGCCTGGGAGCCAAGGTTTCCGAGGTGAAGCTCGAGGGCAAGCGGGCGGTGGGGGTGCGCTTCCTGAAGGGGGGCGTGCCGACCGACGTGGCCTGCAAGTACGTCGTCGCCGCCTGCGACGTCGAGGCGGTCTACGAGCGAATGCTGCCGGCCGGCACCGTCGACCCGGGCTTCCTTAGGAAGCTGAAGGAAGGCGACGTGTACGACTCGTCGGTGACGCTCGCCATCGGCCTCGACGTCCCGGCCGAGCAGCTCGGCTTCCGCGAAGAGCTGGTCTTTCTCACCGGCGGGGGCCACACCCGCGAAGAGCTCTCGGGCGGAGACCCCGAGAAGGCGGGGCTCAACGTCTTCTCGCCTTCGGTGCGCGACCCGTCGCTGGCGCCGCCGGGCAAGGGCACGGTGACCGTCTACGCCACGGCCAAGATCGGGTATGGAGATCACTGGAAGACCGAGCCCGGGCTCCGCCGTGGCCCCGCCTACCAGGCGTACAAGAAGCAGTACGCCGAGGTGCTGCTCAGGCGCATCGAGACCGAGCTCGCGCCCGGCCTGTCGAAGCACATCGAGGTGCTCGACGTCGCCACCCCCATCACCCATCACCGCTACACCGGCAACCGCGACGGGTCCCTGATGGGTGGCCGAGCCACGGGGAAGAACATTCGCGCCGGCCTCGCGCACTACTACACGCCGGTCGAGAACCTGCTGCTCGGCGGCCAGTGGGCCGAGTACGGCGG
>JAHFDQ010000317.1 GCA_023248915.1 Archangiaceae bacterium
ACCGGGGGTGGCTTTCCGCGCTGCTCGCCCCGTTCGACGACGCGCGCGTGGCCGGCGCCTTCGCCCGCCAGTTGCCGCGCGCCGACTCGTCGTCCGTCGCGCGGCTGGCGCTCGCCCGCTGGCAGGCGTCGGCGGCCACGCCCCGGGTGGTGCGGTTCGACCGCGCCGAGGACTTCTCGGCCTTGAGCCCTCTCGAGAAGGCCGACGCCTGCAGCTTCGACAACGTCTGTTCCTGCGTCCGCCGGTCGGTCTGGCGACGCCACCCCTTCCGGGAAACCGACATCGCCGAGGACGTCGAGTGGGCCCAGAGCGTGCTGGGCGCCGGCCACGCCCTGTCCTACGCGCCGGCGGCCGCCGTCTATCATTCGCACGAGCGCGGCCCGGCGCACGAGCTGAGGCGCACCTTCCTGATTCACCGCCGCCTGCACCAGCTCTTCGGGGTGCGCGCCCTGCCCACCCCATTGGGTCTGTTCTCGGCTTGGGCCTCGCAACTGGCCGTCCACTCGCGCCTGCTGCTCGCCGACCCTCCGCCGCGGGACGGCCGCACCCGCGAGGTGGTGCGCAGCCTGGGGCTCGCGGTGGCCTGGCCGCTCGGACAGTACCTCGGAGGGCTGGCCGGCGCGCGCGGCTGGGGCCGGCCACGGCCGGGTGGCAGCTGATGCGCGTGCTGCTCGTTTCCCACGGTCTTCCTCCGCACTCGCGGGGAGGGACCGAAACGTACGTCGAGTCGCTGGCGCTCGCGCTCGCCGCGGCCGGCGAGACCGTTCGGGTGCTGGCGCGGGAGCGCGACCCGTCATTGCCCGAACGCCACGTGCGCATCGAGCCACGCGAGGGCTTCGACGTCCTGTTCATCAACAACACCTTCGCCGACTCGCGTGGCTTCGCCGACGCCTGGAAGAACGCCCGCCTGGGCCGGGCGGCGCTTCCCTTCATCGACGCCTTCGCGCCGGACGTCGCGCATGTCCACCACCTGACCTGCCTGTCCACCGACCTGGTGGCCGCGCTCGACGGCAGGGGCGTACCCGTCGTCTTCACCCTGCACGACTACTGGCTGATGTGCCAGCGCGGCCAGTTGCTCGACCGCGAATGGAAGCCCTGTGACGGCCCGGCGCCCGACAGGTGCGCGAGCTGCCTGGGCGTGTCGGCGGAAGCGGGCCCGTTCCTGGCCCGGGCGGCCCAGGCCCGGCGCGCCATCGCCCGGTGGTTGCCGGGACCGCTTCCCCCGGTCGTCAGAGCCTTCGAGAACGGGGCCGCGAAGAGACCAGCGGCCGGAGTCGGCGCCGCGGCGCTCAGCCTGCGCCTGTCCGAGGTGCGCGAGCTCGCCCTGCGGGCCCGCTGCTTCCTCTGCCCGTCCGAGACGATGGCCGAGCGCATGGGCGCGCTGGGGGTCGACCCGTCCAAGCTGCTGAGGCAGCCTCTCGGCATCGACCATCGGCCGTTCCTGGGCCTCCGGAGAAAGCTTTCTCCGACAGGCCGGTTCGGCTTCCTCGGCAGCCTGATGGTGTCGAAGGCGCCCCACCTCTTCCTAGAAGCCTTTCGCAGCCTGCCCGCCGCCCGCGCTTCGGCGCACCTCTTCGGGGACGTCGTTTCGTACCACGGCGACGACTCGTACCGCGGTGTACTCGGCCCGCTCCTGGCCGCGCCGGGGGTGCGGCTCCACGGCCCCTTCCCGCACTCCGAGGTCGCCCGGGTGCTCGCGGCGCTCGACGTGCTGGTGGTGCCTTCGGTGTGGCTCGAGAATTCGCCCCTGGTGGTTCGCGAGGCGGCGCTGGCGGGCATTCCGGTCGTGGCGAGCGACCTGGGCGGGCTGCGCGAGCTGGTGCGCCACGGGGTGGACGGGCTGCTCTTCCCGCCCGGCGACGTCGGCGCGCTGGCCGGTTCGATGCGGCGCTTCCTCGATGAGCCCGACCTGCTGCCCCGCCTTCGCGGTGGGCTGCGAAAGCCGCTCACCATCGAGGCCGACGCGGAAGCGGTGCGCGGCGTCTACCGGCGCGTGGCGGCGGCGCGCTGTGCGCCGGCCCAGCCGCCCAAGCTGGTGGCCGTGGTGCTCAACTACCGCACCCTGGCAAGGACTCTGGCGTGTGTCGCCTCGCTCGAGCAAAGCGAGCGCCGGCCCGACGCCGTCCTGGTGGTGGACAATGACTCGGCTGACGGCAGCGCCGCCTTCCTCGCCCCGAAGCTGGGGCCGGACGCGCTCCTGCACACCGAGAAGAACCTCGGCTTCTCGGGCGGCGTCAACGCGGGCATCTCGGAAGCGTTGGCCCGGGGTGCCCGGCAGGTGCTGCTCTTGAACGGGGACATCGGGCTGGCGCCGCGGTCGATTGGCGTGCTCGAGGCGGCGCTCGACGCCGACCCGTCGCTGGGGGTGGTGGGGCCGGTGGTGCTCAGCCGCGCCAACCCGTCCGTGGTCGAGACCGACGGCATCTCGTGGGACCGGCGCACCGGTCGCATGCGCCACCCCGGCTTCGGCGCGAGGTACGAACCCGAGCGACGCCAGGGTGTCCGCCCGGTGGACGGGGTGAGCGGCGCCTGCGTGCTCTTGTCGCGGCGCCTGATCGAGGCGGTGGGCCCGTTCGCCCCCGAGTACTTCTTCACCTTCGAAGACCTGGAACTGTGCCTTCGGGCGCGCGCCGCCGGGTTCGGAGTCGGCTGCGTGGAAGAGGCGGTCGCCTTTCACGACGGCGGCGCCTCTCTGTCGGCGCACGCGCCGCGGCGCAGCTACTTCGCAGTCCGCAACCATCTGATGCTCGCCAGAGACCACGCGCCCGGCAGCCGGCCCGAGCGGCTCGGACGCGCGGCGACCATCGTCGCGTTGAACGCGGCTCACGTGCTCTTGCGCAGCGGGGTGCCCAAGGTCGAGGGGATGGCGGCGCTGGTGCGCGGAGTGCTCGACTTCGCCCGCGGGCGGTCTGGCCCGGGCGAGTGAAGCGTCACATGCTCGCGCCGGGCCCCCGGGGCTTGCCCAGAGCCCGGTCGAGCGCCCATCGAAAGAGCGCCACCAGCCAGACCGCGTCGCGTAACAGGTGAACCACGGGAATGGCCCACGCCGCGAAGTCGCGGGACAGGCGCCACGCGCGCGACGCCGCCCAGGCCCTCTCGAGCACTAGGGCGCAAAAGAGCGTTCCGCTGACCGAGACGAGCAGCCCGGCCGAACTTCCCAGGAGCGCCGCGAGCGGCGCCGCCACGGCCGAGAGCACCGCGCAGAGGAAGACCGGGACGTGCAAGATCATCCGCAGGCGCGAGACCTGGTCCCCGGTCGCGTGGTCGGGGTGAGCCTTCACCACGTCGAGGCGGCCGTAGGCGACTCCGTATTGCTGCCTTACCCATCCCGCGAGCGATTCACGCCACCGGTGCTCGCTCTGCGCCTCGGGGCAGAAGCGCAACGTGAAGCCGGCGCGGGTGAGCCGGTAGGCGAGATCATTGTCCAGCCCATAGCCGAAGGTCGGGTCGAGCAGGCCCACCTTCTCGAGCGCCGACTTGCGGTACAAGCTGTTCCCGGTGCAGACGTGGTCGACGCAGGGCCGGGTGATGCGCGAGTAGCGTTCTTCCAGGTCCAGCCCGCTGACGCGCGCGAGCACTCCCGCGTCCTTGGGCGTGGTGTACCAACCCTGGGCCGCGGCCACCTCGGGGCCGGCGGACAGCGCTTTCACCAGCGCCACCAGCCACCCTCTGGCGAGCAGCACGTCCTGGTCCACTAGGGCGACGAATTCGTGCGCCGCGGTCCGGATGCCGAGGTTCATCGCCGAGGCCGCGCCCCGGCGTTCGCCGTCGAGCACCCGGACTCGGCCCCCGGCGGCGTACCCGTCGAGGATTCGCCTCGAGCCGTCGGTGCTGCCGTCGTCCACGGCCAGCACTTCGAAGGGCCTGCCGTCCGCTTGGGCCAACACTCCGTCGAGCGCCGCCGCCAGCCAGCGCTCGCCGTTGTGCACGGTGACGACGAAGCTGACTCCGGGGCCACTCAACCGGACGCCCCGCCGTAGGCGGCCACGACGCGGGCGGCGTGCGCCTCGGGAGAGAACCTGACGCGTACCCGTTGGGCCGCCTCGCGCGCGGCGGCGCGATACGCTTCCGGGGCGCCCAGCACCTTCTCTAGCGCGAAGGTCAGCGCCGCGACGTCGCCCGGTGGCACCGTCAGCCCGCCTCCGAGCGCGCCGACCAGCTCTCCGCAGCCCGAGTCGTTCGCCACCACGACCGGAGTTCCGCACAAGAGCGACTCGAACGCCACCAGCCCGAAGACCTCGTGCCGCGCGGGATAGGCCACCACGTCGGCCGCGGCCAACACCTCGAAGCGCCCGGGGCCCTCGAGTTGGCCGACTCGAGTCACGCGCTCGCCGAGGCCGAGCTTCCGCACCCGCCGGGCCAGCTCGGCCTCACCGCCCAGCGCGTTGCCGGCCAGCACCAACCGAGCTCGCGGCGTACTGAGCCCGGCGAACGCCTCGAGCAGGGTCCCCACCGCCTTCCTAGGCGTAATCTTCCCCAGGAATACGACCAGCGGGACTTGCCCGAGGCCGTGGCGCTCGCGAAAGGCGCCGCCGTCGGGAACCGGGTCGAAGGCCTCGAGCTCGAGCGGGTTGCCCACGACGCAGAGCCGGTCGTCGGCCACTCCGAGGCGCCCGAGGTCGGCGCGCTCGGCCTCGGACACGCAGAGCACCTTTCGGGCACGCGAGAGGAGTCCCCGACCCACGGTCGCGTCGAACACCCACTTGGCCGCGCGCCGCCGCTCGATGAGGGGCCCGGTGCCGTGCGGCGAGAGCACGTAGGCGACTCGCCGCGCGGCGCAGGCCCTCGAGGCCACCGCCCCCAGGAGGTGGTGGCAGCCGTGCAGGTGCAGGACATCGAAGCCGGCGACATGCTCGCCCAGCCAGCGGCTCAGCCGCAACGGGGTGAAGAGCTGGAAACGGTAGGCCGCGCGGTTCGAGAGGTTGCGAAAGACGTGCACCTCGACGCCCCCGTCTTCGGACGTCCCGACCGGGGTGGCCGCGAGCCGCGTCGAGGCGTCCTGCGCATCGGTGGTGCAGACGGCGACCCGGTGGCCCGCCCGAACCTGCGCCCGGGCGAGCACGCCCACCACCCGGGGAATTCCGCCGTAGCCCCACGCGCGCTCGTAGTACGGCGTCACGTGCAGAATTCGCATGCTGGGCACGCGCCAGTATATTGGCCGGCGCGAATGGCGAAAAGAAAGAGAGCCGCCCCAGCGCCACCGGCGCCGGCAGCCTCGGGACTCACGGGGCGACGCCTCGCCGCGCTCGCAGCCGCCTCGGGTGCGCTGGCCGCCATCGTCCACGGCGCTTCGCTGAAGGTGCCCTTCGTCTTCGACGACGCCTTCACCGTCGTGCAGAATCCCACACTCCGCGCTCCCGTGAACGTGGTGGCGCTCTTGCTTTGGTCTCGATTCCGCCCGCTCGTCAACGTCAGCTACGCCATCGACGCTGCCGTTCATGGAATCGAGCCGTTCGGGTTTCATCTCACCAACCTGCTCTTGCATGGCCTCTGCGCGGCGTTGGCGGCCCTGGTCGCCACCGCCGCCGCCCGCGACGCGGCCGTGCGGGCCGGGGTGAGGTCGCCCGCACTGGGCTGGCAGCTCTTGCCGGCGGCGCTGTTCGCGGTGCACCCGATGCTCACCCAGGGCGTCGCCTACGTCAGCGCGCGGAGCGAGCTCCTGTCGACGGCCTTCGGGCTGGTGGCGCTCCTGGCCCTCCGGCGCGCCTACTTCTCGCCCAAGGCGACCTGGCTGGTGCTGGGTGCGTCGTCCCTGGTCGCCGCCCTGGCGAGCAAGGAATCCGCGGCCGCGGTCCCGTTCGTGGCGCTGGGGTGGGCCTTCTGGCTCTTGCCCGCGCCGGCGTCGCCCCACCAGGTCAGGGCCCGGCGAACGGTGTGGGCCCTGGTCGGCCTGGTGGCGGTGGCGGGAGTCTTGCGGGTGCTGGCGCTCTGGCGCTTCGAGGCTCCGGTACCGCGCGGCCCTTTCGAGCACCTGATGCTCGAAGGGGTGCTCTTGTGGACCTACCTGCGACTCTTCCTCCTTCCGTATGGGCAGACGCTGGAGCACGGGGTGCGCGAAATCGCCTCGCCCTTCGAGCTCTGGGTGGTGCTCGCCTTTGCCGCGCTGGCGGCGGGGGCGTTTCTCGTCGTTCGGGTGAGGCGGGCGGCGCCGCTGGCGGTGCTGGGCATCGGCTGGTTCCTCCTGTTCCTCTTGCCCTCCTCGAGCGTGGTGCCGTTGAACGAGCCGATGAGCGAGCACCGCGCCTATGGCGCGAGCCTCGGCCTGTTCCTCGCGGTCAGCCACGGGCTGTGGCGGGCGGCGCGGGCGTTGGGAAGCGAACGGGCCGAGCGGGCCACCGGGCTGGCCGCGGTGGCAGGGGCGGTCGCCGTCTTCGCGCCGCTGACCTACCTGCGCGATACCGTCTGGGCCGACCCGGTGCGGCTGTGGACCGAGGCCGTCGAGGCCTCTCCCGGCGTCTGGGCGGCGCAGTATTCGCTGGGCGGGTTGCTGGCGAACCAGGACAACTGCCGCGACGCGGTCAAGCCGCTTCGAGCGGCCATCGCGCTGGTGCCTGACGAGGTGAAGGCGCACAACACCCTCGCCCACTGCCTGGCGACGCTGGGCCACCTCGACCAGGCCTACGCGGTGTTGACCGAGGCGACGCGGCGCGCGCCGAACGACGCGCAGACGTGGGCGAACCTCGCCGCGCTGGCGGTGGCCTCTCGACGGCCGGACAAGGCGCGCGAGTTCCTCACCCGCGCGCTCGTTCTCGAGCCGGGGGCGACCACTCGACGCGACCACCTGAAGGACCTCGACGGCATGCCGCTGGACGAGCGCGCTCCCTGGCCGCCCTTGCCGTGACGGCTTGCCGTGCGTGCCCCGGGTGTTCTTGATACGAGACCCTCTCGTGGCCCCTTCGCTCCAGCTCGCCCGCCCCCGCCTCGACCCGTTCGGGTTGATTTGGACGTTGGTGCGCACCGAGTTCAAGGTGCGCTACCACCGCACGGTGCTCGGCTTCTTCTGGGCGCTCCTGCGGCCGACCGCGATGGTGGTGGTGCTGGCCTCGGTCTTCTCGTTCCTCTTCGCCGACCAACCCCACTACCGGCTCGAGCTCTTGGTCGGGATGTTTCTCTGGGACTTCTTCGCCGACTCGACCAAGACCGGGCTCATCTCACTGCACGCCAAGGCCTACCTGCTCACCAAGACGCCATTCCCTCGCTGGGTGATGGTGGTGACGTCGTTCTCCAACGCCATCATCACGCTGGTCGTCGTCTGCACGGCGACAGTGGTGATTCTGTGGGCGGTCGGGCGGCCGGTGACCCCGCTGACGGTCAGCCTGTTCGCCTGCTACGTGCTGTGCCTGGTGGTGATGGTGGTGGGCATCTCGCTCGGCACCAGCGTGCTGTTTCTGCGCTACC
>JAHFDQ010000318.1 GCA_023248915.1 Archangiaceae bacterium
TCAACCTTCTGGCCCTTCGGCACCTGCACCTTCTTCTCGGTGGTGGCGAAGCCCGGAGCCTCGAGGGTGACGACGTGCTCGCCTGGAGTCACCGTCTTGGGCTCCATCGGCAGCTCACCCACCGACTCCTGGTCGATGAGCAACCGGGTGCCCTCGGCCGGGTTGGTCACCGTCACCATGAGTTCGGAAGGTTTGGCCTTCGAGGGCGGCGGCGGCGGCGTTCGCTTCTTCGGAGTCGGTGCCGACAGGTCGAGCCCCTCGAACGACTGGGCGCGCGCCTCGAGACCGGCGAAGGCGACTGCCAGCACGAGCAGGGCCGGGCGTACTATCATCATGCCGTGACGGTAGAGAGCCTTCGGGAACGAGTCAAACTCCATTAGGCTGTAGTTGACTGCTTCCGGCGGGATAAACCAAGGGGTGCCTGTGCGCTCAAGGAACCGGCGAACGACCTGGACGGCGCTGGCGGCGACGGCCTGCCTCGTCGCGGGCTGTGCCAAACAACCCAACTCGGTAATCGAAGTGACGGTCGAGGTACAGGCTGCCGTCAAGAGCACCTGCTTCCGCATCGCGGCGCGCCCTGCGGGTGGCGGGCCGGAGGTGCTGTCCGACCCGATTCCGCGCAAGGACCGCATCGTCGCGGCCATCTACTCCTCCACCCAGCTGAACGGCACGGTCGACTTCCAGGCGAAGGGCTTCCTCGGCCAGGGGTGCGACGAGCCGCTCTCGGCCAACGACGAGAGCGACGTCGTCCCCGGCAATTTCGTCAAGGACGTGGTGGGGCACGTGCTGCTCACGGTGAAGGCCCCCCCGTCGAACCTCGACGCCGACTCGGACGGCTACGTCACGGTGGCCCACGGAGGGACCGACTGCGACGACGCCAACTCCTCCATCCACCCGGGCGCGACCGAGGCGTGCGGCGACGGAGTGGACAACGACTGCAACGGCAAGACTGACTGTGGCGACATGGCCTGCCTCGACGCGCTGTGCGACGACAGCAGCCAGTGCACCATGACGGACCGGTGCCAGGCCGACGGAGGCTGCGGCGGCACCCCCCGCAACTGTTCCCCGCCGGCGACCAAGCCGTGCATGGTGGGGGGCTGCGACCCCTCCAATGGGGCGTGCATCTTCGGGTTCCTCGACGCCGGCGCCACCTGCGACGACAAGGACCCCTGCACGAAGACCGACGCGTGCTTGGCGGACGGCGGGTGCCACGGCGTCCCGGACACCTGCGCTCCCCCCACCGGAGCCTGCTTCCTGAGCGCCGGGGTGTGCCGCGCCGACGCCGGAGGCTGCGTCTACACGCCGGTCGACGCAGGCACCTCGTGCGACGACGGGAACCCGTGCACCACGGGCGACGCGTGCGGAGTCGACGCCGGCTGTGGCGGCACGACAGTTCAGTGCAGCGCCTCGCCGGGCGGCTGCTACGCCGCCTCGGGAACCTGCAATCCGGCCGACGGCGGCTGCGACTACCCTGTGCTCACCGGCACAGCCTGCTCGACCGGCGCCTCGTGCGTCCTGGGCGAGACCTGCCAGGCCAACGGCGCCTGCGGCGGCGGCAGCGCCATCACCTGCAACAGCCCCCCCGACGGCGGCTGCTACAACGCTTCCGGCGCCTGCCTGTCAGACGGCGGGTGCCTATACGTCGAGCTCGACGCCGGGGCGACGTGCGATGACGGCGACCTGTGCACCACCAGCGACGTGTGCGTCGCCGGCGGTTCCTGCGCGGGCGCCGCTGTCGCCTGCAACGTGTCTCCGGGGCAGTGCTACCTGTCCTCCGGAAGCTGCAATCCGGCCGACGGCACCTGCACCTTCCCGGTCAGCTTCGGAGCCAGTTGCACCGACGGCGACTCCTGTACCCTGGGCGAGACCTGCCAGGTCAGCGGCGCCTGCTCGGGTGGGGGGGCCTTCACCTGCAACAGCCCGCCCACCAGCGGCTGCTACAGCGCGAGCGGGGCGTGCCTGACGGACGCGGGGTGTGACTACGTCGCGCTCGACGCCGGAGCCGTCTGCGACGACGGTGACCAGTGCACCAGCGGAGACGCCTGCGGGGCGGACGGCGGCTGCTCGGGCGCTCCGGTGTCGTGCGGCGTCGCCCCTGGACAGTGCTTCTCGGCCGCGGGCTCGTGCAACCCGGCGTCCGGGCTCTGCGACTACCCGGTCACCAACGGGGCCGCCTGCTCGGACGGCGACGACTGCACCTTCGCGGACACCTGCAACGACGACGGAGGTTGCGGCCCCGGGTTTGCCTTCACCTGCACCTCCGCGCCCGGAGCCTGCTACTCGTCCGCCGGTTCGTGCCTCGCCGACGGTGGCTGCTCGTACCCGGCGCTCGCGACCGGCACGCCGTGCAACGACGCGGACAACTGCACGACGCCGGACACCTGCTCGGCGGCCGCGGTCTGCGGCGGCGCGGCCGTGACGTGTGTCACGGCGCCCAGCCAGTGCTTCTCTTCGGCGGGTTCGTGCAACCCGGCCGACGGCACTTGCACGTACCCGGTCAACACCGGCGCTTCGTGCACCGACGGAGACCCCTGCACCGCCAGCGACTCGTGCCTGGACGACGGCGGGTGCGGCCCCGGCACGCCGTACACGTGCACCACGCCGCCGACCGCCTGTTACAACGCCGCCGGCACCTGCCAGGGCGACGGCGGGTGTACCTACACCCTCAACCCCGCAGCCGTGTACCAGGCGTGCACGGGCGGCGCCTGCTTCGCCGACGGCGGCTGCGCCCCCTACGCCTTCCCGTACGTGCCGAGCAACTTCGACCCGACCACGATTCCGCTCGCGAGCATCGCCGGCAGCGTCACGCTGAACTGCGCGGCCAACTTCGACTCGACCACTGGCGCGGCGACGCCGTTCGTCAACTGGTGCGGGCAGACTCAGCCGGTCATCCTAACCTCGCCCCAGGCGGGCGGGCCCGACGCGGTCGTCCTGGCGATGTTCGACTTCACCATCACCTCGGCGGGCAGCCTGACCATCGTCGGCGACCGGCCCGTCATCCTGGCGGTGTACGACACAGCGCAGATCTCCGGGCAGTTGCTCGCGACCGCCACCCTCGGCACGCGCGGGCCGGGAGGTTCTTCGACCGCCTGTGGCACCAGCACTGGCTCCACTGGAGCAGTCTTGAACTCCCGCGGCGGCGGAGGTGGCGGCGGTGCCCTGGGAATTGCAGGTGGAACTGGCGGCAGAGCGAACGCCGTCGTCGGGACGGAGGGACCGGGCGGTACAGCCATCGGGTCCACCACCTTGAGCCCGCTGCGAGGCGGCTGTTCGGGCGGAGCAGGACAAACCACCAGCGGCGGCGCGGCCGGTGCGGGCGGGGGAGCGGTCCAGGTATCGGTTGCGCGCAACCTGACGGCGGACGGCACCGTTTCCGCGTCTGGAGGCGGCGGAACGGGAGGCGCCATCTTCGGCGCCGGGGGTGCCGGCGGAGGTGGCGCCGGCAGCGGCGGCGGAATCCTCCTCGAGGCTCCTTCCATGATGATTGCATCCACAGCGCGCCTGACTGCGAACGGCGGTGGCGGCGGCAAGGGGGCCAACAACACCACGGCCGGAGGAAACGGCGCGAACGGTTCGATGACGACTGCCAATCCGGCGACCGGAAGCACTACGGGGCCAGGCAGCGGCGGCAACGGCGGCAACGGCGGCGCGGGTGCGAGCGCTCCGACCAACGGGGCAGCTGGAACTCGCGGAGGGGGCGGAGCGGGCGGCGGCTTCGGCATCATCCGCCTGAACAGCACCGGCACCTGCACCATCGACGCGGCGGCCGTCCTCAGCCCGGCGGCCAGCAAGAACGGGTGCCCGTAGCGCCGCCAGCCGACTCGCCCTCGACTCCGCTCGGGCTGAACGGGAGCGCGGACGGGTGGGGCCGCTCGGCCCGGTCGCTGGTGCCGGAGTTGGCCTTCGCGTTCGCCTTCCGAGCAGCCTGCTACGCGTTCATGGTTTGGCTCGCGCTCTGGGCCGAGGCGCGCGCGGCGCCCTCCTTGCCCGACGCGGTGCTGGCGTGGGTGCCGTATGTCGCGTGGGTCGACCGGTACAACTACCTGCTCTGGCTGGCGGCCTACGTGCCGGTCGCGCTCGCGCTGCTCTATTCGGCTCCTCGGCGGTTCTGCCGGTACATGGTGACCTCGGGGTGGGTGGCGCTGGCCCGGGGCGCCTGCATCGTCGCCACGGGCCTTGGCCCGGTGCGCGGCGCCGACGTCAACGCCGGTCTCGACGAAGGGCGCCGGCTGGCGGCCTTCTGGAATCTGCTCTCACCGCTCGGCTTCTTCGGCGGGGGCGCGGGCGTCTACCTGACCAAGGACCTGTTCTTCTCGGGCCACACCGCCACTACCTTCGTCCTCTTGCTCTACGTATGGAGATTCCCACGCCTGCGCTGGCCGATGCTGGCCGGGCACCTTCTGGTGGTGGCCACCGTCTTCTTCTCGCACCTGCACTACACCATCGACGTCGTAGGCGCCTACGGCATCGCCTTCACCCTCTTCTTCCTGCGCGAGGGTGACGCAAAGGCCTTGCTCGGGGCGCCGCGCCTGTAGAATGGCCGCATGCCTTCGCCCCGGCCCGGCCGCGCCCAGATTGCCCTCGAGCTGCCCGGCCCGCCCGCCCGGCGCGGTTCGGTGCGGCTCGAGCTGGCGAGCCTCGACTCGCCGGTCGGCAAGCTGCAGCTCGCGGTCTCGCCCCGGGGCGTCTGCGCGCTCGACTTCGCCGAGTCGGACGGCCCCTTTCGCGCCCGGCTCGCCGCGGTGCGCCCGGGCGCCGAATTCGAGACCGGCGACGCGGCTCGCAACGCCGCCGAACGGCTGGCCGCCTACTTCGCCGGCAGCCTGCACGCGCTCGAGGGGCTCGCCACCGACCTGGTGGGCACCTCTTTCCAGCGCGAGGTGTGGGCGGCGCTCCGCCGCATCGCTCCCGGGCGCACGCTGTCGTACGGCGAGCTGGCCGCTTCCATCGGCCGCCCGGCCGCGGTGCGCGCGGTGGGCGGTGCGAACGCGCGAAATCCGGTCGCGCTGATCGTCCCCTGCCACCGGGTCATCGCCGCGGACGGCACGCTCGGCGGCTATGGCGGCGGCCTCGGCCGGAAGGCGTGGCTGCTCCGCCATGAAGGCGCGCTCGGCAGCCAGCTCGACCTGATCTGACGGTTGGCCTGAAATCGAACCCGGGTACTCGCTAAGCGCTTGCGCCACGCCACGGCGAGGTATGGTGCGCCCGCTTCGCTGAAGGGGGGGGCGCCGACATGTCGCCAGTGCGAGCGAAAGTTCGGGGGCGAATCCTCGTCATCGAGGACGACCACTCGGCTCGCCTGTTGCTCGAGCGCACCCTGACGCGCGCCGGCCACGAGGTCGCGTCGGCGGAGGACGGCGAAGAGGGGCTCGCGCTCTTGGAAGTCCGGAAGTTCGACGGAGTGCTCGCCGACAAGAACCTTCCCGGGCTCGACGGCCTTTCGGTGCTTCGGCGCGCGAGAGAGCGCCACCCTTCCATCTTCACGGTGCTGCTCACCGCCTTCCCGAGCCGCGAGTCACGGGCGGCCGCGCGAGAGCTTCGCGTCGACGGCTACGTCGCCAAGCCGTTCGGCCTGAGGGAGATCTTGGTGGTGTGCGACCAGGCGCTCCAGCGTTCACGCGCGCAGGCGGCCGCTCGCGCCGAGGCGGGCCAGCTCTAGATGATTCGGCCGGGCGAGAGTCGAAGGCTCCTCGACTTCGCTCGGAGCGAACGGAGCTCTCCGAGCAAACGAAGCACCGCTCAGCCCGAGAAGAGCCGAGGGCCGGCTACGGCGCACCCAGCACCTTCTTGGCCTCGCCCAGCAGCTCGTCGGCGCCGGCCGCGAGGAGCACCCAGCTTGCCGTGTGCTCGGTGCGCGCCCAGAGATCGTTCCCCTTGCCACGGCCGACCTCGAGCCAGCCTTGGGGCTTGCCCTTCGCGGAGTAGTCGATGCGCAGCGCCACGGCAGGTTCGCCGGTTGCCGGCAGCTCGCCGCGCCCCAGCACCTCGGTGGCGATGAGGCGCGTCCACACCTTGTCGTGCCAGTTGCGCGCCAGGTCGTCGGGCTTGTCGGGCGTGGCCTTGGGCGCCACCTTCTGCGTCTGGGGCGAGTCGCCGCCCGTCTGCACGAATTCGCGTTCTTGCCCTTCGGCCTTGACCACGAAGTCGTCGGCCTCGGACGACTTGAAGGCGTGCAGGCGGCGGTCGACCAGCTGCTGCGAGGCGGGGTCGAGCTCGGTCAGGAGCGAGCCGGCGAAGAGGTACACCTTCTGGTCGCGCTCGTCCTCGAGGTAGGGCGTGCCGAGCCCGCCGACCGGGTTGCCCACGCGGAATGCCCTGGTGGCGCCGGCGGCGACAATCTCGAGGCGTTGCAGCGAGCCTTCCAGGCCCAGCTCCTTGCGCTTGTCGGGCGGAAGCACTCCCAGCGCCAGCGCGGCCCGAAGCGGCATGAACCGCTCGACCAGCTTCTCGACGCGGTCGTTGCCGCGCAGCTCGCGCTCCTTGCCGGGCGGCACGAGGAAGGGGCTGGCCACCCGAAGGCCTGGGCCGGCATCGGGCGCGCCGCCATCGGGCCGCAGGCCTCCGTCGGCCGGGGGCCCGCCGCCGTCGGACGCGCCTGCCTGGTCGAGAGGCGCCCCCGCGTCGGCCTCGGCGGGCGGAGGGCTGCTTCCCTGGCGAACCCAGACCGACGCCTCGCCCGGACCGGTTCCGCGGGTCAGCTCGACCCAGCGGCCGGCTTTCTCGTGCCTCAACTTCTCGAGCGACGCCTTCGCGCCGTCGATGACGACGACGTCTCCCGACGCGACCTCGGGCGCGCGCTGCCAGGTGGCGTAGGCGGCCACCAGGCCGGCCACCGCGAGCGCTCCCTGAAGTGCCGCAGCCTGGGGCCTCATCGCGCGCCCTCCTTCGCCTTGCCCGGCTGTGCGCGCTTTCGGCGCGAGGCCAGGTAGCCGCCCAGCACCACCCCGGCCGGAGCCAGGAAGATGGTGGAATAGAAGACCACCGACTCGGACTTATGGCTGCGCTCGATGGGCGCGTCGACCTCGGAGTTGGTGGTGCCGGCGATGGCCTCGTCACCGAGCAGCCACTTCAGCCCGTCGAGCACGAAGTAGGCGTTGCCTCGCGCGCTCTGCAGCATCTCGTCGGCCAGGGCGTCGGAGTCGGCGAGCACGATGGCGCGGCCTTCCTCTTCCGGCTTGCCGCCGGCCGCCTTCCGGGTGACGGCAGCCCCGAGCCCCCAGGCCTTGCGCGTCTCGGCGGGCGGATCGTGGCTGAAGTTGTTGTTCAGGTCGTCCCAGGTGGACGGGTGGGCGCGCACCGAGATGTCCACCGTCAGCTCGGGGCCGTGCTTCGCTTCGTCGAGGTGGCCGGCACCCATCAGGTACATGGGAAAGCCCTGCCGCCCG
>JAHFDQ010000319.1 GCA_023248915.1 Archangiaceae bacterium
CAACGACAGGTTCGTCACCCAGGCGTTGTTGGCCACCGGCAGGCCGGCCGGCGCGCCCACCGGTATGTTCTTCGCGAAGTGCAGCTTGAAGACGAACGGGCCGAGCCCGAGGTTGATGCCGGCCGCCACGTCCACCACCCGCCGGTCGATGGCCGCCTGCCACCCGTCGCCCACGCCGCCCGCGTCGACGCCCACCACGCCTTGCAGCGGGTTGAGGAACGCCACCCGAATCAGCTCGCCGAGCGGCAGGCGCAGCTCGGCGGTGGCGAAGCCGAAGTCGCGGCCCAAGAGCCGGTGCACGTCTCCGAACTGCACGCCGCGCAGGCTGTCGAAGCTGGACAGGAAGAACTGGCGCGCCAGCCTGCCGCCCATGGTGGTGCCGGCCGCGCCCCTGACGCCCAGGCTGGCGGTGCCGCCCAGCGAGAAGTACTGCGCTCCGTCGAGCCGCAGGTTGCCGTACGCGTCGCCCGAGACCGGCTGGACCGCCGCGATGGTCTCGAAGAGCAGCGAGCTGCCCGAGACCGGGCCGGCGTAGCCGCCGAAGCGTAGCGTGTCGTAGCCCCACCGCAGGGTGGCTTCGGTCTGGAAGTGGCTGCCGGAGTTCTCGGCCAACCAGGGGCCGAACAGGTCGCGGTCGAGGCCGTTCAGGGCCGGGTCGGCCAAGAGCGCTTGCTCTCCGGGCAAGAGGAAGTACGAGGCGCTCCCGACCGCCAGGTCGAGCTGGGTGTAGTTGAACCGACTGAGCGGGTATCGAAAGCTGCCCATGCCTCCCAGGAAGCGCTCGCCCGAGGCAAAGACGAGGGGCAGAGCCGGGAAGGTCTCGTCGCTGCGGAACCGCAGGGCCTGAAAGGGCCCGAACCCCCAGGTGATGCGCTGCTCCTGGTTGATGTAGAGGAGGAAGCCGTCGGTCAGCGCGAACGAACCGTACACGGCCACGTTCAGCACCAGCGCGTGGTTGCCGAGGCGGTCGCGCGTCACCCCCAATAATTCGCCGGCGATGCCCCCGGTGCCTCCGCCGATGATGCCGAAGATGGGCCCCAGTTCCCAGTTGCCGAGATCGAAGGGGTGGTAGGGCTGGGACCCCGAGAGCGCCATGCGCGTCAGCGCGGGCACGTCGGTCGCCGGCGGCTGGACGTCGGGGTCGTCGCTCTGGAAGTCGGCCTTCGAAAGGCGCACCACCCCCAGCTCGCCCCGCCGGTGCAACAGCGCCCACACCCCACCCGAGGGTCCGGGGCTGGCGTCGAACAGCCCGGTGGCGACGTCGGTGCGGAGGACAACCTGCTGGCCGTCCACCTCGTACAGGTTGGCGCGGCCGGACGCGTACCCGGTGTACAGCACCCGGCCGTCGGCCAGGGCCACCGGCGACAGTGCGTCGCGCTCTTCCGTGGTCAGGCGCGAAGGCGGCCGGCTGCCGTCCGGGGCGACGCGGAAGAGGTTGTAGTACCCGTGCGAGGTGGCGTCCGAGGTGTAGACGATGCCGTCCGGCCCCCACGACACCTCGCGCTCGGAGAAGAAATCGTCGGTGAGTCGAATCGGGCGGCCGTCGCCTTCCAGGTCGAGCACGTAGAGGTCGCGCTGCCCGGCCTCGTTCATCGCCACGAAAGCCAGGCGGCGCCCGTCGGGCGAGAACGCCGGCGAGTACGCCGCCAGGAGCCCGTGTGCGCCCAGGTCGAGCTCGCGGCTCGCGCCGAGGCTGACGCGGAACGCCTGCTTCGAGTCGGGAATGCCGCCGTCGAAGCGCGTCACCTCGCCCTCGACGGTGCGGTAGCGCTGCACGTACAGCACGTCCCTGGCGCGCGACTCGGCGAAGTAGGCGACCTGGTCGTTCGAGAGGGCGAAGTTGCGGCCGGCCACCGGGTGCAGCGACTCGACTCCGGGCACTCCGTCGGACGCGACCGTTTCCACGCGGGTGGGGTCGCGCCGGTCGGTAACCTGGAGCCGGCTCTGGAAGGTGTCGGGGTCGAGGGTGCGGACCGCGAGCGTGTCGCCGTCGGGAGAGGACGAAAGGGCGGTCAAGACGCCCCAGAACGAGCTCTCGTCGTCGACCTCGGACAGCGGCTTGAGCCTCACCGGGTCCTGCTTGGCGGCCAAGTAGGAACCGAAGGACCGCCGCTTCAGCCACGACTCGAACTTGCGCGAGACGGTCTGCTTGTCGTCACCGGTCAGCTTCTTCAAGAGGGCGTCGAAGCCCCGGAGGCCGCCGTTGTCCTTGGGCAAGACGAACTTCACCGACGCGTCGAGCAGCTTCTGCAAAAAGCCCTCGCCGTACTCGGCTTCGAGGAAGGCGCAACGCACCTGGCCGGCCTTGTAGGTCCAGAGCACCGAGCGGGGCCGGTCTTCGAAGAAGTCGATGAGGGCGTAGCCCTTCTCGGGCGCCGGATTGACGACAAGGTCGCGCACCGCCAATTCCGCCTCGGGGTCCATGCCCCCCTTCGCGTAGAATTCAGCCAGCCCCTCGATGAACCAGAGCGGAAAGCCCTCGAGCGGGTCTCCGCTGGCCTTGGCGTTCCGGGTGACGTCGCGCAGCTTCTGGATGGTGAACTGGTGCGTCATCTCGTGGGCGCTCACCTGCTTGAAGAGGCGGTCGTCGCCCAGGTACGGCAGCGTCAGCACCAGGTCGACGGGGCTCGTGACTCCCAGCACCCCCTCCTGCACCGGGAAGAGGTTGGTCTGCAGGAATTCCTGGTAGCTCGAGTACAGCACGTAGGGGAACGACTTCGACGGCACGTACTGGAACCGGGCGGCGAGCTTGGCGTACTCCTCGGTCAGCACCGCCCCGGCGCGCTCGGCGATGGCGCGCTCGCGGGCATAGAAGTACAGCCGCACCCGGCCCTTGTCTTTGGCGCCGTCGATGGGGATGACCAGGTCGCGCGTTTCCCAGTCGAAGTCGAAGTAGCGGACCTGGCTCTGCTCGGCCCTTCGCGGGTAGACGAACACCTGGGCGGCGGCGCTGCCGGCCAGCACCAGCAGGCCGAGCCCCACGGCCGACGGCGAGAGCTTCCCCATGAGCCAGGCGAAGGTGCGCACCGGCGCGGGGCGCGGCCGGGCGGCCGGCCTCCTCTTTCCACCAGCCCACGCGCGGGGAGCTTGCGGCGTTCACTTCCCGCCATCGCCCCTGCCGTCGCATACTCCGGCGCACGATGACGCACGGCGCTCGACCCGGCTTTCTGGCGACCCTGGGCTTGCTCGTGGCCCTGCCCGCGGTGGCGCAGCAGGCGCCCCGGCCCGAGCGGCTGTACATCAGCCCGCTGTCCGCCGGCCGCGGGCCCCGCGTGCTGGGCTTGGCGGGGGCCTTCGTCAGCGTCGCCGAGCGCGCCGAGGGGCTGACGTCGAACGTCGCCGCCCTCGCGCAGCGGCACCCGCTCTTGTACGGCAGCGTGGACTTCGACGGCACCGTGTCGTGGCTGGGGACGCTCGGCAACCCCGGCGCGCGCGACCAGGACAACGACGGGCGGGCCGACAAGGCGGTGGACACCAACCAGAAGCTGGCATCGCTGATGCTGCAGATTCGCCGGTTCGGCATCGGCGTCTACTACCGGGCCAACGTCCAGAAGTTCTGCTCGGTCGAAGCCTGCCCCGCCGGCGACTACCTCGAGGTCGACTTGGGCACCGCGGGCGTGGCCGCCGCCTTCTCGCTCTTCGACGACGACCTGATTCTCGGAGCCGGCCTCTACTCGGCCCAGTCGGCCTTCCTCTACCATGGCGAGGGCTGGAACTACCTGGGCAACACCTTCGAGGCCGACCTGCTCTGGCGGCCCAACGGCCGGCCATTCCGCGTCGGGGCCGTCTTCCGCCCCGAGGTGGAAGGGACCTACCAGGCGGCCCCGATGCAGAGCCTGTACGTGCTGGGCCGCCCCATCTACGGCGCGGTCGTCAGCCCCGGAATCCTCTCGGTGGGGGCGTCGATTCGCATCGGAGACGGCGCCCGAAACTACAACCGGCTCTCGCCCAAGGCCCGCGAGGTGATGCTCGACCGGGTGGGGCCGGCCGCGACGCCCGCCGAGGTGCCCTTCGACGCCGCGGAAGGGCAGTTGCTGGTGTCGATGCAGGTGGACCTGGTTTTTCCGGTGCGAAACGCCATCTCGTCGGCGACGTTCACCTCGCTCGACCCGGTGGCCCCCGAGTTCATCGGCGCGGGCACCTACGTGGTGCCGCGGCTCGGGCTCGAGCACGACACCCTGCCGGGCCGGCTGCGCACCCGGGTGGGCACCTGGTTCGAACCGTCGCCGTTCGCGGGCCACCCGCAGCGGGCGCACGTCGCGGGCGGCCTGGACTTCCGAATCGGCCACTTCCTCATCGACTGGTCGGTCTACGGCGCGGTGGACGTGACCGAGCGGTACTACTTCTACAACCTGGGAGTCTCGGCCTGGCCGGGGCCGACGCCGTACAAGAAGCCCAAGCAGGTGGTGCGCGCCGAGGAAGAAGAGGCCCAGCGACAGGCCGAGGAAGAGAACCGGAAGGCCGAGGAAGAGCAGCGGCTGCGCGAGGAACGGCAGGAGCGCGAGAAGGAGTCGCCGCGTCAGGCGCCGGTACCGGCACCGGGCGACGCGCCGGGTTCCATCTAGCCTCCACGCGAGACGAAGGGTTCAGGGGCAGGAAACCCCCGCAGCCTGTCCCGCCCGCTGCAACCGCAGCTGCTCGGCCCAGCACTCGCCCAGGACGAACTGGGTGCCGGCGGTGAGGTGCCAGAAGTCTCGGCGCCAAAGCGTGTCGGTATCTGCCACAAAGAGCCCCGCGTCCGGCTGGTGCGCTGCGCGCTGTTGAGTACGGATCGACGCGATGTCCGCGGGCCCGGTGGGACCCAGGGTAGCGGCGATGTTCGCTTCGGCCGCCGCCGAGCTGAGTGACGGATCATTGCGTTCGTTCTTCGTGCTGACCTCGGCGATGAAGATGGGCATCGAGGGCGCACCTGCCGCAGTCCTCAGCTCGCTGATCAGCTGTGCGAGGTTGGCCTGGTAGCGGGCCCCGGCTCGCGCGTACTCGACGGCATCCGATTCGCCTTGGAACCAGAAAAGGCCGGCGAACTCCGCGCCTGGAAGCGCACCGCGCAGGTCCTCGAGCTCGGTCCGCAGCTTGGCGCCATAGTCGAAGGCGGCGACCCCGATGCGCGAGGGGCCTCCGTCCGTGCCCAGACAGTCCCGGCACCAGAATCGAATGGGGGAACCCGAGATGGCGGCCTTGACGATCACCACGGGGCGTGTGCCGAGCGTCCCCGCCCGCGCAAGCGCGTCGAGGACCGGCAGCTCGGTGCCGAAGCACCCTGCGTCGGAGTGGCAGTCGACGTGGTGCTGGACCAGGTCGTCGACCTTGATGAAGGTGTCGAACGTGGACACGGTAGTCACGTCGTGCTGCGGGTCGGCCACGGTGCGGTAGATATCGGCGAGCCACGCGGTGAGGCCTCCCGGGAACGCCGGTCGTGGCACGGCGCCGCCGTCGTCGATGAAGGACCAAGCTCCGACCATGTTCGACTGCCCGGAGAAGATGAGCACGATTGGCCCGGGCGGGCCTCCGTCCGGCCCTGCATCTTGAAACACACCGCTTCCCGCGTCGGCGAGCGGGTCGCCGGCGTCGAGGGCTGCGCTTCCATCGGGCGAACCGACCGACATGGACCCCGGAGGACACGCCGTCAGCAGCATCAAGACCGCGGGGTAGACAGTTGCAGCCCAAAGGCTCGCGGTAGCTCGACTCCTCATGTTGCGATTCCTCCGCGCCGGCCTACTTCAAGCTTTCGCGGACCACCTTGTGCTGGCCCGGAGTGACCTCGACGATCAGGCGTTTCGACTTGCCCGTGTCGGGGTTCGACAGGTCGAGGACGTGCTTGCCTTCGTAGAGCTCTTGCTCGGGCAGCGGCGTCGTTCCCAGGTCCTTGCTGTCGAGCTTCACCTGTGCCCACGGCGAGGCCCGCACGTCGATGAACCCCTTCTTGAAGGTCACCTGAACCCGGGTCGGGTCGGTGGCGGCCACGGTTATCACCGCCTCGCGCTCGAGGCGCAGCGAGGCGTTGACGAGCTTCAGCGTCTGCCGCCCGATTGGCAGCGAAAACGTGCGCGGCGACCGGCCCAGATTCCTGCCCCGCCACAGCACGTCGACCGGCGGGGTCGTGGTCACCTCGACCCTTCCGGTGGACACCGGTGTTCGCTCTTTCGGTTCGAGGCGCAAATCGGAGTCACCCTGCAGGTTCACGCCGTCGAACTCGATGGCGGCGAGGCTGGGTCCGGCGTCGACAACTTGCACCACCACCATCGGCGGGTCGTGCTTCACCGGGACGGCCGGCCTTGGCGCACGAAGTACGGCGAATGTTCCCAACCCCAGCGCGAGCACCGCGACCGCGCCCGCGGCCACCCCGGTGAACCGCCGCTTGAGAGAGACGGGCGGGGCTTCGCTGACCGACGCGTTCAGCATGACCGGAATCTCGAGGTCCGACAGTCCGGAGGGCGGCGCCTTCGCGGTCGGGCTGGCCAGGCTCATCTTGATCGGCTGCGTGTTCTCTCCCGCCGGAACCGCGGCGGGCGACTCCTCGGTGATCAGGCTGGCCTGGCCGGCGTTGATGGGCTGAGTGACGTCCGCCGGGGGAGCAGCCGCGGGCGCCTCGTCCAACACCCCTTCGACGATAGCCGGGATGTAGGTGTTCAGGCTGGCCGACCCGGGCGATTGCAGCGCGGGCGCCGGGCTGGACGTCGCTTCGCCGCGAAGCATCGCCTGCACCCGCTTCCGCTCGTCGTCGGTCGCCGGCCATAGCGACTCGATGAAGGCGGCCACGTCTTCGGCGCTGGCCGCCCGGCCCGTCTCGTCGATGGCGCTGCGCAGGGCCTTGGCGTTGGGGTACCGCCCGGCCGGGTCCTTGGTCAGGGCCTTCAAGACGACGTCCGAGAGCGCGACCGGCACCAGGCGGTTGTGCACGCAAGGGGCCTTCGGTTGCTCGTCCAGGATGGCTTTGATGATCATCGCGTCCGTCGCGCCTCGGAACGTCTTCCGATCGGTCAGGCACGTGTACAACACGACTCCCATCGCGAAGAGGTCGGCCCGACCATCGATCGGATTGCCCCGCAGGTATTCGGGCGCCATGTAGGCGAACTTGCCCTTGACCTGGCCCGCTTGCGTCCCTCCCGACGCTCCCTCGGGTTGAGCAATCTTCGCGATGCCGAAGTCGACGACCTTCACCAGACCGTCGAAACTCACCAGGATGTTGTCGAGCGAGATGTCCCGGTGGACCAGGTTCATCGGCCGGCCTTCCTTGTCGGTCAGCCGGTGCGCGTGGTCCAGCCCGCTGGCCGCGTCCATCGCGATGCGGGCGACGACCGGAATCGGCACCCAGCGCTTGGCCTCGCTGGCCCGCCTGACGATTCGGGACAG
>JAHFDQ010000041.1 GCA_023248915.1 Archangiaceae bacterium
GGTGTCGGCGAGCGCCGTCAACGGAGTGGCGACGTTCTCCACTCTGTCGGTTGACAAGGTGGGAGTCGGCTACACCCTCATCGCCTCTGCAGGGGGCCTCACGAGCGCCACCAGCGCGGCCTTCAACATCACCGGAGGCGCCGCCGCGAAGTTGGGTTTCACTGTTCAGCCGGCGTCGACCGTGGCGGGCAGCGTCATCGCGCCCTCGGTGGTGGTGGCGGTGCAGGACGCGTTCGGGAACACCGTCACCTCGTCCGTCGCCGGCGTCACCCTCGCCCTCGGCGCCAACCCGGGGGGAGGCACGCTCTCGGGCACCAACCCGAAGAGCGCGGCTTCGGGCCTGGCCACCTTCAGCAACCTCTCCATCGACAGGGCCGGAGTGGGCTACACCTTGACGGCCACCGCGGGGGGGCTCACCGGCGCCACCAGCCTCGGTTTCGACATCGTCCCCGGGGCAGCGACCAAGGTGGCCTTCACGGCGCCGCCTACCAACACCACCGCGGGGGCCGCCCTGGCGCCGGCTGTCCAGGTGTCGGTGCAGGACGCCCTCGGCAACACGGTGACGTCCTCCACCACCAGCGTCTCCTTGGGCATTGGCGCCAACCCGGGAAGCGGCACACTCTCCGGCACGGCCCTGGCGAGCGCGGTCGCCGGAGTCGCCTCCTTCGCCAACCTCTCCATCGACAGGTCCGGCGCCGGGTACACGCTGGTGGCAGCCTCGGGCGGCCTCGCCGGCGCCACCAGCGCGGGCTTCGACATCATCACCGGGGCAGGCACGAAGCTGGCGTTTACCGTCCAGCCGGCCGGCGCCGCGGCCGGGGCGGCGCTGACTCCCTCGGTGGCGGTGCAGGACGCCTTGGGAAACACCATCACCTCCTCGACTGCGAGCATCACCCTTGCCCTCGGCGCCAACCCGAGCGGAGGCATTCTGTCCGGCACCAACCCGATGAGCGCGGTTGCCGGGGTGGCGGCCTTCACCGCCCTTTCCGTAGACAAGACGGGAGTGGGCTACACGCTGGTGGCTTCCGCGGGAGGCCTCACCGGTGCCACCAGCGCGCCCTTCGACATTGTCCCGGGCGCGGCTGCGAAGCTGGCCTTCACCGTCCAGCCGGCCACCACCACTGCTGGAGCGGCCATCACCCCCACGGTGGCGGTCGAGGACGCGCTGGGCAACACGGTGACGTCGTCGTCGGCGAGCATCGCCCTCGTCATCGGCGCCAACCCCGGAGCGGGCACGCTGTCGGGCACCAACCCGAAGAGCGCGGCTTCGGGGGTGGCTTTCTTCGCCAACCTGTCCATCAACAAGGCGGGAATCGGCTACACGCTCATCGCCTCCGCGGCGGGCCTCACCGGCGCCACCAGCGCCGCCTTCGACGTGACGGCCGGGGCGGCGACGAAGCTGGCCTTCCTGGTGCAGCCGGCGAGCACCACGGCCGGAGCAGCCATCACCCCCACGGTGGTGGCGCAGGACTCGCTGGGCAACACGGTGCCGTCCTTCACTTCCAGCGTCACCCTGGCCATCGGCGCCAACCCGGGGGGTGGGACGCTGTCCGGCACCAACCCGGTGAGCGCGGTTACGGGGGCGGCAACCTTCGGCAACCTCTCCCTCGACAAGTCGGGAGTGAGCTACACGCTGGTGGCGTCCGCGACGGGCCTCACCGGCGCGTCCAGCGTCGCCTTCAACGTGACGGCGGGCGCGGCGGCGCGCCTGGCATTCACCGCGCAGCCGCCCACCACCATGGCGGGAACCTCCATCGCCCCCGCGGTGCAGGTGGCAGTGCTGGACGCGCTGGGCAACCCGGTGACCTCCTCGGTGGCCAGCATCACTCTCGCCATCGGCGCCAACCCGGGAGGCGGCGCACTCTCCGGTACCAACCCGAAGAGCGCCGTCTCAGGACTCGCCACCTTCGGCAACCTCGCCATCGACAGGGCGGGGCTGGGGTACACCCTGACGGCGTCCTCGGGAGCGCTTGCCGGCGCCACCAGCGTGGCCTTCAACGTCACAGTTGGGGCGCCGGCGAAGCTGGCCTTCGCCGTGCAACCGACGGGGGCCACGGCAGGGGCGGCCCTGACGCCGGCCGTTTCGGTGGCAGTGCAGGACGCCCTGGGCAACACCGACGCTTCGTCGACGGCGACTGTCACCCTTGCCTTGGGCGCCAACCCGGGAGGAGGGGTGTTGTCGGGCGCCGCGGTGGCGAGCGCCGTCGCGGGAGTGGCAACCTTCCCCGGCCTGTCCATCGACAGGGTGGGGGTGGGCTACACCCTCACGGCTTCGTCTGGGGGCCTCGCCGGCGCCGGCAGCGTCGCCTTCGACATCGCGACGGGTGCGGCGGCAAAGCTGGCCTTCACCGCGCAGCCGGTGTCCTCGGTCGCGGGGGTGGCGCTGTCCCCGGCGGTGGTGGTGACGGTGCAGGACGCCCTGGGAAACACCGACAGCTCCTCGTCGGCGACCATCACCCTCGCCCTGGGTGCCAACCCCCAGGGAGGCGCCCTCTCGGGCACCACCCCGAAGGGCGCCGTGGCGGGAGTCGCCAGCTTCAGCGACGTCTCGGTGGACAAAGCGGGAGTGGGCTACACGCTGGTGGCCACCTCGGCCGGGCTGGCCAGCGCCACCAGCCTCGGTTTCGACATCTCCGCGGCGGCGCCGGCCAAGCTGGCCTTCACGGTGCAGCCGGCGAGCACCACCGCCGGGGCGGCCGTCACGCCCACTCTGGAGGTGCAGGACGCGTTCGGAAACACCGTCACCGCTTCGTCGGCCAGCGTCGGAGTGGCGCTGGGGGCCAATCCCGGCGGCAGCCTGCTGTCGGGCACAACCTCCGTGGCGGCGTCGGGTGGCGTGGCGGCGTTTGGCAACCTGTCCCTGGACAGAGTGGGAGTCGGCTACACCCTGGTGGCCACCTCGGCCGGGCTGGCCGGGGCGTCTAGCAGCCCTTTCGACATTGCAGCCGGGGCGCCGGCGCAGTTGGCCTTCCTGATGCAGCCTGCCGGGGCGCCGGCGGGGGCGCCCCTCGCCGTTTCGGTGGTAGTGGAGGACGCCCTGGGCAACGCGGTGGGTGCCTCGACCGTCTCCATCACGTTGGCGCTTGGCAACAACCCCGGAGGCGGCGCGCTGTCCGGCACCAACCCGCTGAACGCCGCGGGGGGTGTCGCCGCCTTCTCCAACCTGTCGGTGGACAGGGCGGGAGCGGGCTACACGCTGACGGCCGCGTCGAGCGGCCTCGCCGGGGCCACCAGCGCGGCCTTCGACATCACCGCCGGGGCGGCGGCGCAGTTGGCCTTCCTGGTGCAGCCGTCCAGCGCCCTGGCAGGAGTGGCGCTCTCTCCCTCGGTGCAGGTGGCGGTGCTGGACGCGCTGGGCAATGCGCTGCCGTCGTCCACCGCCCCCATCTCCCTGGCGCTGGGCAACAACCCGGGCGGCGGCACCCTCTCGGGAGGCGGCGCGGTGGCGGCCTCGGGCGGCGTGGCTTCGTTTGCCGGGCTTTCGGTGGACAAGGCGGGGGCGGGTTACACGCTGATGGCCTCCTCCGGTGGGCTGGCGACGGCCACCAGCGCCCCCTTCGACGTCTCGGTGGCGGTGGTGGCGAGGCTGGCCTTCGTGGTGCAACCGACGAGTCTCGCGGCGGGCGGACTGGTCTCGCCGGACGTGCAGGTGGCGGTGCAGGACGCGTTCGGCAACACCGACTCGTCCTCGACGGCCACCCTTGCCGTGACGCTGGGCAACAACCCCGGAGGCAGCACCCTGGGCGGAGCGGCCGTCGCGAACGCAGTCGGGGGCGTGGCGACGTTTGCCGGCCTGTCCCTGGACAAGGTGGGGGTGGGCTACACGCTGGTGGCCACTTCGAGCGGGCTGCCGGCGGAAGCCAGCGCGGCGTTCGACGTCACCGCGGGCGCGGCGGCTCGGCTGGCCTTCGTGGCGCAGCCATTGAGCGCCAGCGCGGGGGCGGCGCTTGCCTGTTCGGTGCAGGTTCTGGACGCCCTGGGCAACCCCGTCCCGTTCTCGACGGCCAGCATCGCGCTGGCGCTCGGCAACAACCCCGGCTCGGGAGTGCTGAGCGGGACTTCCCCGGTGGCGGCGGCGGGCGGAGTTGCCGTGTTCGGCGGGCTGTCCGTCAACCGGCCAGGAGTCGGCTACACGCTTCTGGCTTCCTCCGGCGGGCTCACCGGGGCCACCAGCGCGGCCTTCGACATCACCGCTGGGGCTGCGGCGCAGTTGGCCTTCGTCGTCAACCCCCTCTCCACGGTGGCCGGGGCGACGCTCGCTCCGGCGCCGGCGGTGGCGGTGCAGGACTCCGCGGGCAACACGCTTCCCTCGGCCGCGGCAAGCGTCGCCGTCGTCATTCTCGCCAACCCGGGGAATGCCGTCCTCGGCGGCAGCGGAGCGGTGTCGGCCGTCAACGGGGTCGCCACATTCGCGGACCTGTCACTCGACAAGGCGGGGGTGGGCTACACGCTGTCGGCGACGGCCAGCGGGCTCACCGGGGCCACCAGCGCGGTCTTCGACATCACCGCCGGGGCGGTTTCGAGGCTGGCCTTCGTCGTCCAACCGTCGAATGGGGAGTTGGCCACCGCGCTGGCTCCGCCCGTCCAGGTGGCGGTGGAGGACGCCCTAGGCAACGCGGTGCCGGGCGCCTCGGCCACGGTAGCCCTGGCCCTCAAGGACAACCCCGGGTTGGCAGTGCTCACCGGCGCCACGCTGGCTTCCACCGTGGACGGCGTGGCGACGTTTGGGGACTTGTCCCTCAACCGGGAGGGCACGGGCTATACGTTGAGGGCCAGCTCGGCCGGCATGGCCGACGTCACCAGCGCCCCGTTCGACGTCGTCCTCACTCCGGAGAAGAGCTACGCGCTGGGCTGCGACTGCCAGTCGGCGAGCGGGGCGGGAGTCGCCCTGTGGAGCCTGCTGGGACTGGTCGCGCTGAGGCGGCGGCGTCCTCGAGGTCGCGTTCCCGGGTCGAGAGCAGCTTGAAGAGGAGAGGGCGACCTCCATGCCGGCGGCCTCGAGCGCCCTCATCCTCTCGGCCCCGCCCACGCCTACCACCGCCAGATCGGCGTCCTTTGTCTTTCGGGGTTCCCCGTCTGCGCCCAGGAAACGTGCAGCGCCGGGGAGTGCTCCATCTCCAGGAGGAAGTGCGTCACCGAGCAGGACTGCCGGCCCATTCACTGCGTGGACTTCCAGGGCGCCGGGGGTGCCTGATTGGACAGAACTGCGCCCCTGGGAATGGGCTGCCTCGAGGTGCAGTAGCCCGACGCGGGTCCTTCAGCCCGGAGGCCCCCCCAGGGCCAGTTCCTTGAGCTTCACCAAGCGCCCCGCCACTTGATGGTCCGGGATTTCCTGGGCCAGCCGCGCGGCTTCCGCTTCGACGGCGCTGAAGTCGAGGCGCGTGCCGATGGACCGGACCACGGCGGCGGCGTCCTCGAGATCGCGCTCCCGGGTCGAGAGCAGCTTGAAGAGGACGAAGTCCTCGGGGCTGAGCAGACGAACCGGTTCTCCCCTCAACTCCGCGGTTGTGGCGCGGGCGAGGGCCAGCTTCGCGAAGCGAGTTGAGCGAGGTTCCACCAGGTCCGCCACGTTGAGCCCGGTATGCCTCTCGTCCTCCAGGAGCGTGATGCGAGTGACGAGGTTGCCTCCAAAGCGCACCCGGTCGAAGGCGAGGGCGACCTCCATGCCGGCGGCCTTGAGCGCGCGCATCCCCTCGGGCCCGCCCACGCCCACCACCGCGAGATCGGCGTCCTTGGTTTCTCGGGGCTCCCCGTATGCCGCGAGCGCGAGCCCTCCATATACGGCGCTGTCGATACCGCCCTGCCGCAGCGCCCTAACGACCGCGAGGAGCGCCGCTATCGGGTCGGTCAGGTTCACCGGGTCGGTCATCGCGACTCCTGCGTTCGAGAACCTGCTGGCCGAGCTTTCGCATCTCGAGGGTTGCGCGCCGAAGGAGCAGCCGAAGGCGGTCGGCCTCCTTCAACCTCTGGGTCGCTTCCTCCGAGCTCATCGGCATGGCGGAAATGATAGGCGTTGCCCCAGGCGGTGGGTAGCCCGGGCACCCTCCGGGGCAGGACTGCCGGCCCGGGCGCAGACCGGGGTAGAGTAGGGCAGCCGCGAAGCCGCCTACCTTGTCCACCGCGCAGCCCAAGCCCGTCGTCGTCCTCCCCGCCCGTTCCGACGAGCGTCCGGCCATGCTCCAGGCGCTCGCCCTGGCCGGCCTGACCGCGGTGGGCGCCGACCGCGCCGACGAGGCCGACCTGGCCGTCATCGACCTGACCGCTCCGGAAGGACACACGGCGCTGGCCCGACTGCGGGGCACTCCGGCGGGGGCCCGCTTGTCGGTGGTGGCGGTGGCGGCCACGGGCGCGGCGGCTCCCGAGCTTCGGCTCGCCGACTTCGTGACTCCCGCCGCGCTGGCCGGCGAGCTGCCCGCTCGACTCACCCGCGCCCAGGCCGGCCACGCCGCGGCGCTCGAAGAGCGGCAGCGCGAGAAGGACTTGGCGCTCTTGCTGAAGCTGACCGCCGACTACGCCGAGTCGACCGACGTGGCCGAGCTGTTGCACGACGTCACCAAGCGGCTCGCCGGCGAGCTGGACATCGAGCGCGCCTCGCTGGTGGTGCTCGACGAGCAGCAGGGCGCCGGCTTCGTGGTGGCCGCCAGCGACGACGCCGCGCTGAAGGACCATCGCATCGAGCTGTCGCGCTACCCCGAAATCCGCGAGGTGGTGCGCACCGGCAAGCCGGTCATCGTCGAGGACGCGCCGTCGCACCCGCTGCTCGAGGGAGTCCAGAGCGCGGTGGCGGCCCAGGGCATTCAGAACATCGCGGTCTTGCCCCTGGCGGTCCGCGGAGTCGTGCTGGGGGTGCTGTTCGTCAGGGCGGGAGGCCGTCGCGGCGCCTTCTCGGGCCGGGAAATCGACTTCCTGGCCACGGTGGCCCACGCCACGGCGGTGGCGCTGCGCAACGCCCGCCAGCTCGAGACGATTCGGGGCAAGGCCGAGCGCGAGAAGAGCGCCCGCATCGCCGCCGAGGAACACGCGGCCGAGCTGAAGCGCTATCAGGCCTACTTCGCCCACTTCTCGGACGGCATCGCCATTCTCGACGGGCAGGCCTGCGTGCTGTCCTTGAACCCCGCGGGCTCGAAGCTGCTCGACGTCTCGCCCGCCGAGGCCGAGGGCCGCCACGTCAACGCGCTGACCAACCCCACCGACGACGGCGTGCTGATGGACGCGGTGCTGGCCGCGTCGCGCGGAGAGACTCGGCGCGAAATCGACGTGCTGGCCCGCACCCAGGCCGGCCGCCGGCTCACCCTGTCGGTGTCCGCGGCGCCGCTGCGCGAGGGCGGTTCGGTCGCCATTCTGTCCTTCCACGACGTCACCGCCGCCCGGCAGTTGGCGGACGAATTGCGCCAGACCACCGACTTCCTCGAGCGGCTCATCGACAGCTCGGTCGACGCCATCATCGCCGGCGACATGACGGGCAAAGTCATCCTCTTCAACAAGGGGGCCGAGGCCATCTGCGGCTACACGGCGGATGAGGCGCTGGCGACGCTGAACGTCCGCCAGCTCTACCCGGAAGGCCAGGCCCAGGAAGTGATGGCCCGCCTGCGCGGCGCGGACTTCGGCGGCAAGGGCCGCCTGACGCTGACGCGGCAGGAAATCATCTCGAAGACGGGAATGCGGGTGCCGGTCAACATGACCGCTTCCATCGTCTACGAGGGCGAGCGCGAGTCGGCCACCGTCGGCATCTTCACCGACTTGCGCGACAAGCTGCAGCTCGAGCGCAAGCTGTCCGACGCCGAGGTGCGGCTGGTCGAGTCCGAGAAGAACGCGGTCATCGTGGCGCTGGCGGGCACCGCGGCCCACGAGCTGAACCAGCCGCTCACCTCGGTGATGGGGTACGCCGAGCTCTTGAAGCGCAAGCTGAAGGAAGGCGACTTCGCCTACCGTCCGGTAGACATCATTTACCGGGAAGCCGAGCGCATGGCCGAAATCGTCCGTAAGATCGGCAAAATCACCCGGTACGAGACCAAGGCGTACGTCGGAGCCTCCAAGATTCTCGACCTCGACAAGGCGTCCTCGCATGAAGAGTGAACGGTCCGGCAAGGGCTTGAAGAAGTTCGCTCCGGCAGGCGCCGCCGCCGACGCGTTCAAGGCCTTCTTCGACATGATTCAGAGCCCGGCCGCCCTGTGCGACGCCGAGCTGAACCTGCTTTCGGCCAACTCGGCGTTCGAGGCCCTGTGCGGGGTGAAGGACGCTTCGGGCCAGAGCCTGCGCGACCTGCTCATCGGGGTGGGCGACAGCCCGCTCGGCGACGGCACCTCGCAGGAGTCCGAGTTGCGCTGCCACTCGGGCCAGACGGTGTCGCTCACCTTCTCGCGGCGCGGCGAGACGGTGGCGGTGGTGGCGCGCAACCTCTCGGCCGCCGCGGCGGGCGACTCGCTCGCCGCCGCGGGGCGCGCCCTCATCGAGCAGGCCCGGGTCGAGCAGGCGCTGCTCGAGTTGGGCCGCCAGGTGGCCTCCGCGACTTCGGAAGAGGAATTGGTCGCCTCGGTGGCGCGCGGGGTGAAGGGGCTGTTCCCGGGGCGGACGTTCTGCGTGCGCATCACCGACCAGCGCACGCTGGCCCTGACGTCGCTGTACGCCGAGGGGCGGCTGCGCGAAGGGGCCCGCGACGTCATCGTGCTGAAGCGGACGGCAGTCGAGAAGACGCACCTGTCCACCGCGCTGCTGCCGGCCGACCGGGTGCGGGTGACGGAAGGCGATGTGCCGCTCGTCTTCACCGACTCGGTGCGGTCCCTCTGCGCGCCGCTGGTGGCCTCGGGCCACCTCTTCGGCGCCATCAACGTCGAGTACCCCGCCGGCCTGACCGCCGACCTGGTGGCCGACGACCGCATTCTCATCCAGCTCGCCAATCAGGTGGCGGTGGCGGTGCGCAACGCAAAGTTAATCGACGAGCTGACCTTCGTCCGTAAGTACCTGGAAGAGCTGCTCGAACACGCCAACGCCCTCATCCTGGTGGCGAACCGCGACCGCAAGGTGGTGGTGTTCAACAAGGTCCTGTCCACGCTGACCGGCCTCGCCAAGGACGCCGTGCTGGGCGAAGACCTGCTGGGCTTCGTCCCCGACACCGAGCGTATGCGGGTGATGCGCATCATCGCTTCGTCTCTACGCGGCGAACCGGTGACCCACTTCGAGACCCGGGTGCTGGGCAAGGACGGGCGCGAGGTGCGCGTCTCGTTCGCCACCTCGACGGTGTTCAACGCCCAGGGCGAGGTCGAGGGTGTCATCGCCATCGGCCAAGACCTGACGATGATGAAAGAGCTCGAGGGCCGGGTGATTCAGGCCGAGAAGCTCGCGTCCCTGGGCCAGTTCGCCGCGTCGGTGGTGCACGAAATCAACAACCCGATGACCGCGGTGGCCACCTACGCCGACGCGCTCATCGCCCGCGCCACGGTGATGACCGAGTCGAGCGACCTCGAGAAGTACCGGAAGATTCGCGACAACTGCGAGCGGGTGCTGCGCTTCACCCGCAACCTCGTTTCCTACGCCCGCCCGGCGCAGGACCGGCCGGTCCGCGTCGACCTGAACCCCGTCATCGACATGGCCATCGGCTTCTGCGACCACGTGCTGCACAAGCACTCGGTGCTGGTCGAGAAGGACTACGGCCCGGTGCCCAAGGTCGCGGCGGTGCCCGGCAACCTGGTGCAGGTGTTCATCAACCTCATCACCAACGCCTGCCACGCCATGCAGCCGGGCGGGTCGGTGCGCATCAGCACCCGGCATGAAGCCGCCGACGTCGTCGTGGGGGTCAAGGACTTCGGGTCGGGCATCGCCCCGGAAGACCTGCCGCGCATCTTCGACCCGTTCTTCACCACGAAGAAGGACGGCAAGGGCACCGGGCTCGGGCTGTCCATCGTCCGGAACATCGTCGAGAACCACGGCGGCGTCATCCGGGTGGAGAGCACCGTGGGGCAGGGCGCCTTCTTCGAGATTCGGCTGCCGGTCTCGGAGTAGCGCGCTTCAGTCGTCGGACTGGTCGAGCTCTTTCGTGAACTCGTCCTTCGAGATGAGCCCCTTCTTCGCCATGATGCGCATCAGCGCCCAGAATTTGCTCTCGAGCTTCTCGATGCCGTCCTCGTCGCCCGCCTTGCCGAAGAGGTAGTCGAGGTCGTCCGACAGGGCGGTGGTGGCTCCGGCCGGCTTCTTGGCCGCGGCCTCTTTGCGCTGCCGCCGCTGTTGCTCGCGCTTCAGGATGAGGTCGGCCAGCGCGGTGCGTTCGGTCATCTCGGCCGGCGGCAGCGCCTCGCCGACCAGCACCTCTTCGTCGGCCTCGGACAGCGTCTTCACCGCGGCAACCGGCGCGTCGGGGGGCGCCTCGTCCATCACGTGCACGTCGCCGCCGCGGTGCACGATGGTCATCTTCCCGTCCGGCGAGTCGTCGGGGTTCACCTTGTGGTAGTAGCGCAGGATGGCGGCGCGAATGGAGGACAGCGTCGCGATGCGCGCGCTCACCTTCAGGCCGGTGGTGAATTCAATCTCTTCGATGGCGGCGTAGTTGAGCGGGTCGCTCATCGCCACCACCAGCAGCTTGCGGCCGCGCACCGTTTCCATCGCGAAGGGGAACAGGTCGTTCGACTCGCAGAAGCGCGCCCGCAAGATGTGGATGGCCGACCACTCGGGCTGGCCGCCCTTCAGGTCGACCTCGGGAATGCCCAGCGCCTCGGCCAGCACCTTGGCGAGCTGTTCCTCGGTCAAAAAGCCCTTCTGGACCAGCGCCACGCCCAGCCGTTGCCGGGTCGACCGGTGCAGCGCCAACCCCTCTTCGAGCTGCTGGGGCGTGATGGCGCCGCGCTCGAGCAGCAGCTCACCTATCCGCTTTCGGGCCATGGGCCGGCGTCTACCACATTTCCCCTGACGAAACAGCCGGTTGCGCCACCGGCCAATCCCTTGACACTTTTTTTCGCGGCAAAGTAGAGTCGCCCGTTCTCGTAGCCGAGCGGAGTCCTTACCAACAAATCCTGATCCGAAGCGTTCGGCGCGCTCTCGAGCTCAGGTGCACTGGCCGTCATGGCCGGTCGCGAACCGGAGGCAACAACACAATGAACCTGGGGCAACTGACTCTCCTGGCTGCAGAGTCCGGCGGTAAGGACCTCTCCTTCTTCGACAAGATTGCTCAGCGCTGGGTCGCCGGCGACTGGGGCATGTACCCCATCGCCATCTGCGCGGTGATTGGGTTGGCCATCATCACTGAGCGCGTCATCGTGCTGTTCTCTTCGGCCTCCATCAACAAGGAAGGCTTCCTCCGCGGGCTGAAGAAGCACATCTACGCGGGCGACCTGGACAAGGCCATCAACTACGTGGCCGGCCAGAAGCCCACCCCGCTCACCAACGTCATCAAGGCAGGCCTGATGAACGTTCCGAAGGGCGAGGAAGAGGTCCAGGCGTCGCTGGACGAGGCGTCGCTGCGCGAGACTCCGCGCCTCGAGGCCCGCACCGGCTACCTGGCGATGATTGGCAACGCGGCGATGCTCGCCGGGCTGCTCGGAACGGTGACCGGCCTCATCCGCTGTTTCGAAGCGGTGGCCACGGTGAACCCGGCCGACAAGGCGACCATCCTCGCGGCAGGCATCTCGGAAGCGATGAACTGCACCGCGTTCGGGTTGCTCACCGCGATTCCGGCGCTGGTGTCGTTCTCGATACTGATGGGCCGCACCCAGTCGCTCATCAACGACGTCAACGAGACGTCGGTGGCGGTGCTGAACCTCATCGTGTCCAACAAGGACAAGTTCAAGAACGCCACGGTTTCGGCCTCGCGCGACGAGGAGTAGGGAAAAGCCGCCAGGTTCGGCCGGGGGCCTCGGTGACGAGGTTCCCGGGCCTTCCAGGAACCGGGCGGGGCAGGGCGCTGTCAGCACCCGTAACGTCTCGATTCGCAAAGGAGTAGCGCATGGCCGGCGGAATGGACTTGGGCACCGGTGGTAAGGGCGGAAAGAAGCCGCTCGACACGGCCATCAACCTGGTCCCCTTCATCGACCTGATGGCGGTGACCATCAGCTTCCTCATCATGACGGCGGTGTGGACGCAGATTGGCCGCCTTCAGGTGTCCAACTCCGGGGGCCCGTCCAACCCAAATATAGAAGAGGAACAGCAAAAGACGGTGCCGCTCATCCTCTTGCTCACCGAGAAAGAACTGCGCCTGACCGCGGGCGGCAGCGCCTTCGACCCGATGCCCATCACCCGCGACGCCAAAGGCCGCATCGACCTGACCAAGCTGACGACGAAAATCAAGGAACTGAAGGTCCAGCTGCCCGACCAGAGCGCCATCACCCTGCAGACCGAGGACACCGTCCGCTACGAAGACCTGGTGCGCGTCATCGACGAATGCATCGGCAGCGGGCTGCCCAACGTATCGGTCTCGGCGGCGATGGGCTGACCGCCTCACTTCGAGAGAGAGACTCAACTTCTATGGCCATCAAGGTCCCCGGAAAGCGGTTTGGAAAACGGCTCGAGCACTCGAAGGTGTTCGGGCACGGTCACCACGGCAAGAAGAGCACGTACGCCGACCTGCTCATCACGCCGATGGTCGACATGTTCGTCATCATCGTGCTCTTCCTCATCGCGAACTTCTCCGCGACGGGCGAGGTGCTGATGATGACCAAGGACATCCAGCTTCCCGAAGCCATCAACGTCAAGGAAGTCGAGATGGTGCCGGTGGTGATGATTTCGAACGACCAGGTGCTGGTGTCGGGCAACGTCATCGGTCGCGTCGAAGACCTGTCCCGCGAGGACTACCTGAACATCCCTGCGCTCGAAGAGAAGCTGCGCGACATGAAGAAGCAGTACGAAGACCTTCACACCATGGCGAAGGACTCGGAAGGCGGCTTCAAGGGCGACGTGAACATTCAGGCGAACAAGGAAGTGCAGTTCAAAATCATCAAGCGCGTCATGTTCAGCTGCGCCGCCGCCGGCTACAACAACATCAACTTCGCGGTGATGCAGGGCAAGGGCCCGGACGCCCCGCCAGAGCACGGGTCGGCCGCGCCGACGCCCGCGCCGTAGCCGCGAGGACACCGCAACCTCGAGCGCCTCGGCCCGAAACGGACCGGGGCGTTTTCGCGTGAGGAGCAGCCATGGACGACGTGCCGGCCATTCGCGCCACCCTCGAAGCCCTCTACGCCTGGGTGTCGGGGCCCGCGGGCAGGCGCGACCCCGAGGCGCTCGAGCGACTCTTCGTCCGGGAAGGCCGCCTGGTGCCCACCCGGCCGGCCACCGGCGGCTGCAGCTTCGAAGCGCACACTCCCGAGGCGTTCGCGGCCGAGGTGAACGAGGCCCTCGCCGCGCAGCCGTTCTACGAGACGCAGGAAGAGACCCGGGTGGCGGTGTTCGGCAACCTGGCGCACGCTTGGAGCCAGTATGCGACCCGGACCGAGCCCGCCGCGGCGCCCGTGTCCCGGGGCGTCAACAGCGTTCAACTGCTGAAGGTAGACGGCGCCTGGAAGGTGCTCTCCATCGCCTGGGACGAAGAGCGGCCCGACAACCCGCTGCCGCGCCCCTACCCGCCCTGAGCGCCAGACGCTTGGAGAGTCGGCTGCTCAGCGAGCCCTGAGCAGGCGGCGCTCGCGCAGGTCGCCCCGGTGGAAGGCGGTGCCCGCGGCCGCGACGTGGCAGACCCAGCCCAAGAGGCCCCCGGTGCCAATCCACATGCCGGGGGTGACGATGAGCCAGAAGACTCCGCGCAGGATGTCGCCGTTGTAAATCTGCCCGACGCCAGGCACCACGAAGGACAGGAGCGCGGCCGTGCCGGATTGGGACATGGGCTGAGAGTACCTCCTGGCCACGGGTACGACCGGCCGGACGGGCCATTGCGTCGGTGGCCCCGCTTGCCTGGGCCCCCCGGCGGCAAATAGGGTCGCGCAATGGACGCCTTGCTGCCCTTCATCGATGTCTTCCTGCACGTGGACAAGCACCTGGAAGCGCTGGTCACCCACCAGGGCGCGTGGGTCTACGCCATCCTCTTCGCCATCGTCTTCTGCGAGACGGGGCTCGTGGTGACGCCCTTCCTACCCGGCGACTCGCTGCTGTTCGCCGCGGGCTCGCTGTGCGCGCTCGGCTCGGCGTCGGGGGGGCGGCTGGACCTCTGGTGGGTGGTCCCCCTGCTAATTTCCGCGGCCGTGCTGGGCGACGCCGCCAACTACTCGATAGGGCACTGGGTGGGCCCGGGCTACCTCGAGAAGAAGGAACGGCGCTTCGTGAAGAAGGAACACCTCGAGCGCACCCAGCGCTTCTACGCGAAGTACGGGGGTAAAACCATTGTGCTGGCCCGCTTCGTGCCCATCGTCCGCACGCTCGCCCCCTTCGTCGCCGGCATCGGGCGCATGAGCTACCGCCGCTTCGCCACCTACAACGTCGTGGGGGCGGTGGCCTGGGTGCTGCTGTGCGTGTTCGCCGGTTACTTCTTCGGAGGGCTGGCGATCGTGAAGCGGAACTTCGAGCTGGTCATCCTCGCCATCATCTTCCTGTCGGTGGTGCCGCTGGCGGTGGAGGGCGGGCGGGCGTACTTGGAGAAACGGCGGGGCGCGGCGGCGCCCACCTGAGGCGGTCGAAGAGCACGCGCGGTATCATCTTGGGGAAAGACGCCGATGAAGACGCTTCCCCTGTTCCTGGCCGTGTTCCTGGTCGCCCTCCCGGCGGCCGCGGGCGACGACTGGGAAACGGTGCTGTCCAGCCCCATCGTGGTGAAGACGCGGCTGCGCGAAGGGTCGGCGGTGAAGGAGGTCTGGGCGGAGGGCGTCATCGACGCGCCGGTGCAGGACATTCAGGCGGCGCTGATGGACCCGGCGCGGTTTCCCAAGTTCATGCCCTACGTGAAGGAAGCCCGGGTGGTGGGCCAGCCCGAGCCCGACGGAGCCAACATCGTCTACACTCGGCTGGACCTGCCGCTGGTGTCTCCGCGCGACTACGTGCTCAGGGTGTACCTCGACCAGGGCACGCTGCCCGACGGCACGGGCGAGTTCCGAGAGCACTGGGAAGCGACCAACAAGCTGCCGGCGCGCTACGGCATCGTCCGGCTGACGACAAACAACGGGGGCTGGCACGTGACGCCCCAGGCTGACGGAAAGAGCTGGGCCGAGTACAAGTTCAACGTCAACCCGGGAGGGTGGATACCGGCCTTCGCCGCCGACCTGGGGAACAAGGACGGCGTGTCGGACACCTGGAAGGCAGTCGAGAAAGAGGCCCAGCGCCGGGCCAACGAGCGGAAGGCGCACGCGGCGAAATAGGCGCGGGCCAGCTCAGGGCGCGGCGTAGGAAGCGTCCGCGAAACCCTGGGCGCCGGGTTGGGTGCCCGGCCCCCCGGGGCCGCCATTCCCACACTGGACGCCGCCGTCGTCCCGGGCGAAGCCGGAGTCTTGCGTCCAGATGCCGATGGAAGGGCCTCCTCCTCCTCCCCCGCCAACCCCTCCCACGCCGCCGGTGCCGCCGTTTCCACCCCGGCCTCCCGGGCCACCCCAGCCGGCATCGGCGATTCCGCCTGGGCCGCCAAGGCCGCCGACTCCGCCCGCGCCTCCGGTTCCGCCAGCGCCGCCCGCGCCTCCGTCGGCCGCGATGACCCAAGTTTGTTCGAGCTGCACGAAGCTGTCGACGAGCAGCAGGCCGATGGAGGCGCCTCCGCCTGCGCCTCCGGCGCCCCCGGTCCCGCCGCAGCCCCCTGCGCCTCCGGCGCCGCCCCCGTGGCCTGGGAAGAAGGAGATGAAACTCTTACAGACCAAGCCTGAGCCGCCCCCTCCCGCTCCGCTTCCACCGGGAGCCCACGACCCGGGCAGTCCGTCCTGACCGGCGGCTGGCACGTGGTGCTCACCGGCAATCGAACCCAGCGAGTCGCCGGGCGCGCCCCAAGGCCCAAAGGTGCCGTCCGGTCCCTGGTTGCCGTTGATTCCCGGACCTCCCAGGCAAGTCGTATCGAAAATGCAGGAGGAGGCCAGACACGAATCGCCGCCAGCGCCTCCGTCCAGAGAGCCCGCTTGGTTGGGCCAACCGCTCCCGTCGTTTCCGACTCCGTTGTCGCCAGTTCCGCCCGCGCCACCGCCGCCCAGAGGACCGCCGCCGTCGAGCAAGCTGCACGAACCGAGGCCCGGCTGGCCGCCGTCAACTCCGTCCGGGTCCGAGTCGCCTGCCCCGCCGGGGGCGCCCGGGTTGCCGGCGCTGCCATTGGCCCCGGGCGGTCCGGCGGCCCCGGAACCGGCGCTGACGACGCAGTGGTTGAGTTTGAGGGAGGAGTTGCTCACCACAATGCCGATGGAGGCGCCTCCGCCTGCGCCGCCCGCGCTCCCCGCGGCGGCCACGACGTCGACCCGGTCGAGCGTGACGCCGCCGATGTTCCGCGCCACCAACCCGGTGCGGCCGCCGTCCAGGCGTGCATGAAAGTCGGTGCGGCGCTGCCACCCGGCATCCGCGACGTAGCCGCCGATGATGGACACGGGCACGTCCCACACCAGGTTCCTCTCGTCGTACTGCCCGGTCGCCACGTAGAGGTATCGGAGGCCGGCGTCTCGAGCCGCGGCGAGCCCCGCCTTCAAGGTCTGCTTGGGATGGGCCATGGTTCCCAGATTCGAATCGCTCCCTCCGAGGCAGTCCACGAAGATGCCGGCGTCGACCTCGCCGTCGATTCCGTCGCAGTTCGAGTCCTCGAAGGTGTCTTCGGGTAGGTCGGCCGTTCCGTTCGGCCCCCCGGCGCAGCGCCCTGCGTCGAAGCCCGCGTCATCTCCGGCGTCCGGCCCGGCATCCCCGGGGCCGGCATCGGGCGGCCCGCCGTCTTCGCCCGCGTCGAGCTGGCCGGCGTCATCCCCCTCGTCGGGCACGTCGCTTCGGCACACTCCGTCGACGCACACCCCGCCGCCCGGACAGCCGCCGTCTTCCTCGCAGTCGTACTCGAGCCCGTCGGTCACCCGGGCGCACTGGCAGGCCCACGGCCCAAGCCATGCCAGGCCCAGCACCAGGGCCCAGCCCAGGTGAAACCGCTGCACGGCCATGCGTTCGGCTCCCCGCGCGAATCAACCGCCCTGCCAGGCGACTGGCGGCGATTAGACCGGCGCGACCGACCGATGTCGAGGGCGCGGCGCGATTCAACTAAGGTGCCCGTATGCGCCTCGTGAAACTCGGCTTGGCCAGCGTCAACACCACCGTCGGCGCCTTCGCGTCGAACGTCGACCTCGCGCTCGGCCTCGCCAAGCGCATGGCCGCGGAAGACGTCACCGTGGGTCTGTTCCAGGAGCAGCTCGTCGGCGGCTACCCGCCCGAGGACCTGGTCCAGTGGCAGGGTTTCATCGAAGCGCAGTGGACCGAGCTCTTGCGCTTCGCCGCCGAGACCGCTTCCGCCCGCGCCCTCTTCGCCATCGGCGTCGCCATCGCCCAGGGGGGCCTTCGCTACAACTGCGCGGCGCTGGTCGCCGGCGGCAAGGTGGTGGGCCTGGTGCCGAAGGAGAAGCTGCCCACCTACAACGTCTTCTACGAGGGCCGCACCTTCTCGCGCGGCTACCCCGGCCAGGACGAGCTGCACCGCGGCCTAGTGCCCTTCGGCGACCGGGTGTTCACCTTCGACTTCGGCACCGTGGCGGCCGAGGTGTGCGAGGACATCTGGAGCGGGGACGGGCCGATGCGGCGCCGTTGCTATTCGGGCGCCGAGCTGGTGCTGAATCTGTCGGCCTCGCCGTTCCGCGTCGGCGTGTTGTCTACGCGACGCGAGCTCATCGCCACCCGCGCGTCCGACCATCAGTGCACCGTCGCCTATGCCAACGCGGTGGGGGCCAACGACGGCCTCATCTTCGACGGCGGGGGCTTCGTCAACCAGAACGGGCGCCCGCTGCTCGAAGCGCCCCGGTTTCAGGAAGGCCTCGCCACCTGCGTGGTGGACCTGGACCGCACCTCGAGGTTGCGCTCGGAGAACTCGACCTGGCGAAGCGACCGCGAGGCCTACGCCCGCGAGGCGGGTCGGGTGGCCGAGCGGGTGGTTCCGGCCTCGGTGTTCTCCACGCGGAGAGACCGGCTGGCCTACCCCACGCCCCGCGGCAAGAGCTTCTTCCTGCCGTTCGCGGAAGCCCGCCGCCCCTTGCGCGAGGAGGCCTGCGAGGAAATTCTCGACGCGCTCGCCCTGGGCGTGGGCGATTACTTCGAGAAGACGCGGGCCTTTCGTTGCATCGGCGTGGCGCTCTCGGGCGGCCGCGACTCGCTGCTGACCCTGCTCATCGCCCACCGGTACGCCAAGCGCGCTCGGCCGAACGACCCGGGCTCGCTCCTGCACACCTTCTACATGCCCACCCGCTACTCGTCGGAGGGCACGCGGGCCGCGGCGGAAACCATCGCGCGCGAGCTGGGCGCGTCCTTCCAGGTGCTGTCCATCGACGACGCCTTCGAGCGCGAGCGCGAGGCCGCCCTGAAGATGCTGGGCCCGGGCGGGAAGCTGACCCCCATCACCGAGCAGAACATCCAGGCGCGGCTGCGCGCCCAGCGCATGTGGAACTGGGCGAACTCGTCGGGCGGCCTGTTCCTCCAGACCGGCAACATGAGCGAGAAGGCCGTGGGGTACACCACCATCGGCGGCGACCTGATGGGAGCGCTGGCGGTCATCGCGAACGTGCCGAAGACGGTGGTGATGGTGCTGCTCGAGCACCTGCGCGAGCGCACCGGCTACCAAGGCATCGCCCAAGTGGTGGCGCGGCCGGCCGGGCCCGAGCTCGCTCCCAATCAGGTCGGCGAGGACGAGCTGATGCCGTTCCCCGTCCTCGACGCCTGCTTCTACCTCTTCGCCGGAGAGAAGCCGCAACCGGCCGAGATGGTGCAGGCCCTCGCAGAGATGTTCCCCGAGGTCGGCGCGCAGGCTTTGCAGGGCCACGTGGAAAAGTTTGTGCGCCTGTTCCAGCAGTCCATCTACAAGTGGGTGCAGTCGCCGCTGGCGCTCCACATCGGTAACCTCGACCTGGACCGCGAGCGCGCCTTGCAGCTTCCGGTGGTGCAGGCCCGCTGGCCCGGACACTGAGCGACTTCGGAAGCGCGCTCGGTCAGGGTTTCTTCGGGTTCGGCAGGAAGCGCGCGCGCAGGGACTCGGTCCGCCGGCGAAGGTGCGCGTCCTGGGCGGACAGGAGCGTGGCCAACGAGGCGTACCGAAGCGCCGGCTCGAGGGCGCCCAAGGCTTCCTCCACGT
>JAHFDQ010000320.1 GCA_023248915.1 Archangiaceae bacterium
ACTGATCGAACGCTCTCTCCTTAGACGGGGCCCGGCCATCGGGTATCCTCCCAGGCAGAGATGTCCAGCGCCGAGCAGTCAATCCCGCGCCGCGAACCGACCCGGTTCGGCAAGTACACGCTCATCGACCGCATCGCGGTCGGCGGCATGGCCGAGATCTTCCTCGCGCGCCAGGCGGGGCTCGAGGGCTTCGAAAAGACCATCGTCATCAAGCGCATCAGGCCGCACCTGTCGAAGCAGACCAGCTTCGTGAAGATGTTCCTGAACGAGGCCAAGCTCGCCGCGCAGCTCAACCACCCGAACATCGTGCAAATCTACGACCTCGGGAAGATCGGCGAGAGCTACTTCATCGCGATGGAGTACATCTTCGGCCGCGACATGCGGCGCATCATCCCCAAGGCCGACACCATGGGGATTCCGTTCCCGATGGTGTACGCCCTGAAGATCGCCTCGTCGGTCTGCGAAGGGCTGTACTACGCCCACCAGAAGGTCGACCTGTACGGCAACCCGCTGAACATCGTGCACCGCGACGTCACGCCCGAGAACATCTTCGTCTCGTTCGACGGCACGGTGAAGGTGCTCGACTTCGGCATCGCCAAGGCGGCCAACCAGATCGAGCAGACGCGCGCCGGGGAGATCAAGGGCAAGCTCAGCTACATGAGCCCCGAGCAGTGCATGGGCAAGGCGCTCGACTGCCGCAGCGACCTCTTCTCGCTCGGGGTGGTGCTGTACGAGTGGCTCACCGGGTTCAAGCTGTTCACCGGCGAGTCCGAGGTCGCCATCTTGAAGTCCATCACAGAGGGGAAAATCTACGCCCCCTCGTACTTCAAGTCGGACATCCCCGAGGCGGTCGAGGCGATTCTGATGCGCTCGCTCGACAAGGATCGAGACCGTCGCTACCAGACCGCGTGGGACCTTCAGTACGACCTCGACCAGTTCTTGTCGCAGTACGAGTTCACCCCGTCGAACATCCACCTCTCGAACTTCCTGAAGCAGCTCTTCTTCGACGAGCTCGAGGAAGAGAAGGCGCGGGTGGCCTCGCGCACGGCCGGGGGCACGCCGCCGGTCGAGCAGGAAGAGATCATCTCGAACCTCGAGCCGATCTCCGTGCCGGCGGGGAAGCTCTCCGAACCGACCGCCGTCGCGCGCCCGTCCGCGGACCGGGTGCTGAACGTCGCGGTCGAGACCGAGGAGTACCAGCTCTTGACGGACATCGCCGAGAAGCACGGCCTGACGGTGGGGGCGTTGGTGCGCGACATTCTCAAGGAATGGGCGAAGTACCGCTGACGCGTCAGGCGTCGGCCGGGGGCTTTCGCCACTGCCCGTGCCGCCGGCGGGCGATACCGGCGCGGCCGTGCCAGCGCAGGTCGTGCACGACTCCCGGCGCCTCGGTCGGCGGCAGCGCCAGCTCGTCCAGGCGGCTCGCCGGGCTGTCGGCCAACGGCTCGCAGTCGATGTCCACCAGCCAGTCTCCGGCCGCCTGCTCGTAGGTCAGCCGCATGCGGAAGCGGGTGCCGCCCAGGGCCGCCTCGTACCCGTAGGCGTCGCCCGCCGCCGTCCGCCGGTTCGACCGGACCGGCAGCGGGGGGGGAGACAGGCGGTCGCGCAGCGGGGGCAGGACGTACGTCATCAGCGGGCCGGACCCGTCGAGGTGGGCCGGGACGGGGTCGTCGCTGACGAAGAACATCAGCGAGGCGACGAAGGCGATTCCGCTCGAGGCCAGCATCAGGAAAACGTCGGGTGGCATGCGCGAAAAGGGACAGCGGGCGCCGTCAGATGGTTCCGCCCCCGCGCGGCGCGAAGCGTGTGGGTTCCCCTCGCACCACCGCCCGGTGCACGGTTGCGGGTGTATACGGACCAACGTCATGACGCGCATCAAGCTGACGGTCGAGTACGACGGCACCGGGTACGTGGGCTGGCAGACCCAGGACAACGGCCCCTCGGTGCAGGCGCGGCTCGAGCAGGCACTCGGCGAACTCTTCGGCGCGCCGGTGGAGTCGGTGGCCGCCGGGCGCACCGACTCGGGCGTGCACGCGGCGGGGCAGGTGGTGTGCTTCGACTCCCCGCGCGAGCTGCCGTTGAAGGCCTACACGATGGGGCTGAACGGCCTGCTCCCCGAAGACATCTCGGTGGTTGGCGCCGAGGTGGCGGCGGCAGGGTTCGACCCGCGGCGCGGGGCGCGGGGCAAGCGGTACCGGTACCTCATCAGCAACCGGCGGGCGCGGTCCCCTTTGCGGCGAAGGACGCATTGGGAAATCTTTCAGCCGCTCGACGTCGGGGCGATGGCCGAGGCTGCGCGGGCGCTGGTGGGCCGGCACGACTTCTCGGCGTTTCGCGCGTCCGACTGCCAGGCGGCGCATGCGGTGCGCGAGGTGAATGTGCTCGAGGTGACCGGGCGCGCGGGCGACGAGGTGGCGTTGGCGGTCGAGGGCACGGCCTTCCTGAAGCACATGGTGCGCAACTTCGCCGGCACGCTGGTGGAGGTCGGCCGCGGGCGCCGGCCGGTCGGGTGGGTGAGGGAAGTGCTCGAGTCGCGCGACCGGACGCGCGCCGGGCCCACCGCGCCTCCGCAGGGGCTGACGCTCGTCGAGGTGCTGTACGGCTCGGGTTGACCTTCCACTTGGATGTACATATAGTTGTACATCATGAAGCGGCGAACCCATTCGAAGAAGGTTCTGACGCTCAGTCAGGCGCGAGCCGCGCTCAGTCCCTTGGTTCGCGAGGTGGCCGAGTCTCCGGGCAAGACCGTGCCGATCTCGGTTCGTGGCGAGGTCAAGGCCTACGTGATCGGCGCCGAGTCCCTGGCGCTCCTCGAGGTCCGGGAAGCGCAGAGGGGCCGTGCCCGGCCCCGCCCCCCGTCGTTCGAAGGCACGCTGGAGATCGTCTCGGACCTCGAACAGGGAAGCCGCGAGGCGGCGCTGGAGCTCGAGCTGGCGGCCCTGCGAAGCTGGGACAAAGCGACGAAGTCGTGAACGACGCCTTCGTCACCGACACGCACCCAGTCGTCTGGCTGGCCGCCGACCGGAAGAAGCTCGGTAGACGGGCTGCCCGTGCTTTCGACGCCTACGAAGCGGGAGAGGCGACCCTCTACGTTCCTGCCCCCGTGGTCCTGGAGACCTGGTTCCTGCGAAAGAACGGGCGCATTCGGGCCAGTACTTCGCTCGGAAGCTGGTGGGACTCCGTGGCGTCGCCGTCACTTCTGTTCGAGCCGATGACGGGTGAGGACGTGGTGCAGGCCGAGAGGTTGCACTGGGAGCACGTGGACGTCTTCGACCGGCTCATCGTAGCGTGTGCACTTAGGCTGGGGCTGCCGCTCGTAACCGCCGACGCGGCCATCACTGACTCTACGTTGGTGGAAGTGGTGTGGTAGCTGCCTGGCGAGGCCCGGTGGAGGACTCCAAGAAAGCCAGCGCGCTCGAGCCGCTCCGAGCCCGGGTGCGCCGGTTCCAACTCGTGGTGGGGATGGGCTTTCTGGCGCTCGTCGCCGGAGCAGTCATTTCGGCGCCGCTGGGAATGCGGCTGCAGCCGAGGGTCGCGGCCCTGGATTTGGACTGGGCACAGGTGGCTCTCGCCGGCGCGGTGTCGGGCCTCTGGCTCTGGGCGGTGCTGCCGGCCGTCTGCTACGCGGCGGCCCGCGTGTTCGACCTTCGGCCCTGGTCCACCGCGCTGGGCGCGGCCCTCACCGGCCAGGGGTTTCTGGTCGCCATCGCGCTGGTGAGCTCGGGCCTCGACGGGCTCGCCCGACCGGTGCCGGAACTGGTGCTCGAGGGCGTGTCGTTCGCTGCGGGAGTCGTGTTGAGCCGCACCGCCGTCGTCCGCGCCCGCGCGCGCGCCGCGCGCGTCGAGGAAGCCGCTCGCGTCGCCGCCCAGGTGAGTGCGAACCGCTACGCCGACTTCTCCGCCGCCCAGGCCAAGGTCGAACCGCCCGGAGGGTCGGACCCGAAGCAGGGACAGTAGCCAGCGTCGTCTTGCAGACCGCCGTCGGGCGCGCGCCCCCCAGGGAAGGGCGTTTCAGGCCCTCGGCGCGGCCTTCAGCTTCAACGCGTCTGGCCCCGCGTCCACCCGCACCGTGTCGCCGGGGGCCAGCTCGCCGGACAGCACCTTCAGGGCCAGGGGATCTTGCAGGTACTTCTGGATGGCGCGCTTGAGTGGCCGGGCGCCGAAGACCGGGTCGTACCCGCGGTCGGCGAGGAATTCGCGGGCCTTCGGGCTCAGCTCGAGGTTGAGCCTCTTCTCGGCCAAGAGCCGCCGCATGCGCGCGAGCTGAATCTCGACGATGCGGCCGATGTCCTCGCGCATCAGCGACTCGAACAGGACCACCTCGTCCACCCGGTTCAGGAACTCGGGCCGGAACTCGGCGTGCAGAAGGTCGAGCACCTCGCGCTTGGTCTTCTCGTCGAGCTGCTTCTTGTTCGCCATGCCCTCCTGAATCAGCGCCGAACCGAGGTTCGAGGTCATGATGAGCACGGTGTTCTTGAAGTCGACGGTGCGGCCGTGGCCGTCGGTCAGGCGGCCGTCGTCGAGGAGCTGCAACAGCACGTTGAAGACGTCGTGGTGGGCCTTCTCGATCTCGTCGAACAGCACCACCGAGTAGGGCCGGCGCCGCACGGCCTCGGTGAGCTGGCCGCCCTCGTCGTAGCCGACATAGCCCGGAGGGGCGCCGATGAGCCGCGCCACCGCGTGCTTCTCCATGTACTCGGACATGTCGATTCGAATCATCGAGGCCTCGTCGTCGAACAGAAACTCGGCGAGCGCCTTGGCCGACTCGGTCTTTCCCACGCCGGTGGGGCCGAGGAAGATGAACGAGCCGATGGGGCGATTCGGGTCTTGCAAGCCGCTGCGCGCCCGCCGCACGGCGTTCGACACCGCCTCGAGCGCGCTTTTCTGGCCGATGACGCGCAAGGCGAGCCGATCTTCCATCTTGACCAGCTTCTGGACTTCCCCTTCGAGCAGCTTCGACACGGGAATGTGTGTCCACTTCGCCACCACCTCGGCGATGTCCTCGGCGTCCACCTCTTCCTTCAGGAACTTCTGCTTCTTCTGCAGCTCGATGAGGCGCGAGTTGCGTTGGGTCAGCTCTTTCTCGAGCGCGGGCACGGTGCCGAACTTCAGCTCGGCGGCGCGGTTCAGTTCACCCAGCCGTTCGGCCGCGGCCTGGTCTTGCCGCGCCTTTTCGATCTTCTCCTTGATGCCGCGCAGGGCCGCGATCTCGGTCTTCTCGGCCTGCCAGTGGGCCTTCAGGCCGGTGAACTGCTCGGTCAGTTCGGCCACCTGCTTCTCCAGCGCGGACAGCCGCTCGCGCGAGTGAACGTCCGTCTCTCGCTTCAACCCCTCGCGCTCGATCTCGAGCTGGGTGATGTGGCGACGCACGTCGTCGATCTCGGTGGGCATCGAGTCGATCTCGATGCGCAGCTTCGAGGAAGCCTCGTCCACCAGGTCGATGGCCTTGTCGGGCAGGAAGCGGTCCGAGATGTAGCGGTGCGACAAGGTCGCCGCGGCCACCAGCGCCGAGTCCTGAATGCGCACGCCGTGGTGGACCTCGTACCGTTCCTTCAGCCCGCGCAAGATCGAGATGGTGTCGTGCACGGTGGGCTCGCCCACCATCACCGGCTGGAAGCGGCGCTCGAGGGCGGCGTCCTTCTCGATGTGCTTCCGGTACTCGTCGAGGGTGGTGGCGCCGATACAGTGCAGGTCGCCGCGCGCCAAGGCCGGCTTCAGCATGTTCGAGGCGTCCATCGACCCCTCGGCCCGCCCCGCGCCGACGACGTTGTGCAATTCGTCGATGAACAGAATGAGCTCGCCTTCGGCGGAAGCTACTTCCTTCAATACCGCCTTCAGCCGCTCTTCGAATTCGCCGCGGTACTTCGCCCCGGCCACCATCGCCGCCAGGTCGAGCGAGATGAGCCGCTTGTTCTTCAGCCCCTCGGGCACGTCGCCGTCCACCATGCGCCGCGCCAAGCCCTCGACGATGGCCGTCTTGCCGACGCCCGGCTCGCCGATGAGCACCGGGTTGTTCTTCGTGCGCCGCGACAGCACCTGCACGCAGCGGCGAATCTCTTCGTCGCGCCCGATGACGGGGTCCAATTTCCCGGCGCGGGCGGCCTCGGTCAGGTCGCGGCCGTACTTCTCGAGCGCCCGGTAGGTGCCTTCCGCGTCCTGGCTGGTGACTCGGCCGCTGCCCCGGACGTCCTTCAGCACCGAGAACACCCGGTCGCGGCGCACTCCCGATGACTTCAAGAGCTCGCCGGCCGCGCTCTTGTCCTGGGTCAGCGACAGCAACAGGTGCTCGGTCGAGGTGTACTCGTCCTTCAGGGACTTGGCCTCGTCTTCGGCCCTGTCGAACACCTTCATCAGGCGCTGCGACAGCGTCGCGCCTTCGCCGCCCTCGACTCGCGGCAGCTTCGAGAGGGCCTCGTCCACGCGCTGGTTCACCAGGCGCGCGTCGGCGCCAATCTTCTGCAGAATCGGCCCGACCACGCCGTCCTGCTGTTCCAACAGCGCCTTCAACAGGTGCTCGGGTTCGAAGGCCGGGTGGCCCGCCCGCCGCGCGAGCGTCTGACCCTCTTGCACCGCTTCCTGCGCCTTGAGCGTGTACCGGTCCATTCGCATCCGACCAAAGTAAGGGCAGGCACCGGGTTGGCAAGACATGGCGCAGTGCGTCACGCAACCCTGCGAATTTACAAGGTTGGGGGTTGCCTCGGAGATCTCGGTCGCGTATACGCCCGCCACTTTTTTCGACCAGCGGGGGACGGGTTGGAGGCTCACGGCGGTTACCTGTGTCGTTTCGAGGAGCTCGCTCCGGGCGAGCTGGTGCGCGTCGCGCGCGAGGCGGTCATCGAGGAAGGCATCGCGCCGGACAGCTGCTCGCTGGTGGTGTCGGCGCTGGAGAAGCCGAGGGTGCTGCGGTTCGCGTACGACGGTCCGCACACGTATGGCCGGCGCGGCGCGCGGTGGTACCAGACGCACCATGCGTTCGCGCGGCGGCTGTCGTGCGTGTTGAAGGGCGTGGTTCACGCTTACGCCTTCGACCCCGACGAGCTCGAGCAGGTGGTGGGCTTCGGCGGAGGCCGCAAGGTGGGCGGGGAAACCATGCGGTACGAAGACGCCGAGCTGCCCGACGAAGACGCGGACGAGCTCGACGAGCAGTCGTTCGAGAGGCTGAAGGCGAGGTGGCCGCTCGGGCACCTCGCCAAGGTGCTCGGCGTGGCTCGTGAAGAGCTGGTGCGCATCGCGAGGGCTCCGGCCACGTTGCTCGACCTGAACGAGGCGGGGGTTGCGGGCACGCTTGAAGCGCTGCTTCCACCGCCGCCGAGACCCACGGCGGCACCGGTGCCACG
>JAHFDQ010000321.1:0-6795 GCA_023248915.1 Archangiaceae bacterium
CCTGCGCTCCGACCAGCCGGCGCGTCAGGCGGCTGGCTCCGAGCCCCACGTGCATTCGGGTGAAGTGGCGCGTCCCCACCGGCACCCGCGTCACTCCGGCGCCGCGGACGACTCCGCTCCCCAGCGCCCGGGCTGCCGATCTCAGCGCGCGGCCAGACCACCCGCCTCTCAGCTCGAGGTTCTGCAGGACGGACGACGCCACCAGGCTCAGCGTCGAGAGCCGGGGGGCCGACTTCAGCTCGGGCCAGTCGAAGCGGCGGCCGGAGTTCTGTACCAGCGCACCACCGTTTGGCACCGGGAGCGTCTTGTAGAGGCAGAAGACGGCCACGTCCCCGGTCGAGCCGAGCGGAAACTCGCCGTCGCTCGAGAGCAGCGACAGGGCGCAGTCCTCGATCAGCGCCAGCCCACGCCGGTCAGCCAGCGCGCGCGCCTCCGCGATCGGCCCTGGGAAGCCCGCGTAGTGCGTCAGGTAGAGCGCCCGGGTGCGCGGAGTGATGCGGCGCTCGGCGTCTTCCAGGTCGGCGTCCCAGCGCGGCCCCACCCGGTAAAAGCGGACCATCGCCCCCGCGTCTAGCAGGGCCTCGACTTCCACCCCGTGGTGGTAGGCGGGCACCAGCACCTCCTGGCCGTCGAGCCCCAGCTCGCGCGCCGCCAACCACACCGCGTTGCGCGCCAGGTAGAAGTAGCGGACGTCGGGCGCGTGGAAGGGCCAGGCCGAGCGACCCGGGGCCCCTCCGAACAGCATCGACGGGCGCAGCGTCGGCGCCGCGGGAATTAAGCGATACCCGCGCGCAGCTACTTTGACCGGTCCGTCCATTTCGCCCAGACCTCCTTCGCCGCGCGGCCCCACCGGAACTTCGCCGCGTGCAGGGCCCTGCCGAACAGGGAATCGCGGAAGACGTACAGCCAACTGTGCCGGCGCGCTCCGTCGGCCCAGTCGCGCTTCCACGGCATGTCGGGTCCGAGGAAGTCGAGCTCGGACAGCCCTCGCGACGCGCAGGCGCAGAGCACCTCTTCCATGAGCAGTTGCCCCGGGCTGAACTCGTGAAAGGCTTCGTCGTACCCGGGCTTCAGCAGCAGGTACTTGCCTTCGCGGCAGAGCGCGAAGTGGAACGCCACCGCCTTGCCGCCCGCGCGCAGGAAGCAGAGGGCCAGCTCGCCCCGGGTGGCGTGCTCGCGCGCCAATTCGGCGTAGAAGCCGCGGGTCGCCAGGTCTTGCGCGACGGCGGTGCCGCGGCGCCCCTTCCAGCCGCTCTGCTCGATCGCGAAGCCCTCCTCGAGCCGGGCGTCCAGGTCGCGGCCGCCGGAGTACCACTCGAAGGAGACCTCGCCCGAGGCGGCCAGCTTCTTGCGCCGGCGGCGGCAGTTCGCCTTGAGCTTGGCGTGCCAGCGTTCTCGCAGCGCCTCGACGCCGCCATCGAGCCGGGCGTAGGGCGAGACCAACGACTCCCAGGCCCCGATCGGCAGGCCGCTCCGAGCCGCCTCGTTCGCGAGCTCGAAGCCGTTCCCGCCTTCCGGCACGTCGGTCAGGACGAGCAGGTCCCAATCGCGGCCGGCGCGCAGGTGTTCGACGAAGGCTCGGCCCGCGGCCTGGGGGTCGCGCGCGAGGAGATCGAACCGGCACGAGTGGGCGTTCGCCGCCCCGGCGAGCTGGCGCACCGGGACTCCGTGGAAGGTGGTTCGCGAGGCGACCAGCGGCAGCACGGCGTCGAGGCGCCCGTCCGGCCCTCGCGCGGTCAGCACCCTCAGCTTCGCGTCGGCGGCAAAGTTGTCAACCCAGATGCGAACGAACGCGTGGCGGTGAAAGGCCTCGTCGGGCCCGGACTTGGCCAGCGCGTCCCACTCGCGCTCTAGCGAGCCGAAGGCGGCCCGCTCGGTGACCTCTCCAACCGCTAGCAGATTGCCGGCCTCAGGCACGGCCCACCCCGGTCCGCGCCAGGCGCACGAGGCAGCTCGCGAGCTTCTTCACGTCGTGCCGCGCCCGGGGCCCGGCCCGGACCAGATCGGCGCCGAGCGGCAGGATGCCCCGCTCGAGCAGGCGCACGCGGTTCGCCTCGACCGGCGTCGAGTCGCGGTGCTCGTAGCGGGCACGCGCGGCATCGGAGAGGGGCGCTTCGTTGTACAGCACCGCGTCGACGACCGGCCCCGCATGCTGCACCAGTGCGTCGACGTGCGCTTCGCAGTCCATGCCGTCGGTTTCTCCGGGCTCGGTCATGAGGTTCGACACCAGCACCCGCAGCGCGTGGGTCCGGCAGAGCGCGGCCGCGACGCCATCGACCAGCAGGTTGGGCAGCACGCTCGAGAACAGCGAGCCGGGGCCGAGGATGACCAGGTCGGCCGACAGAATGGCCTCGAGCACGCCCGCGGACGGCGGAGGCCGTTCGGGCTCGAGGCCGACGCGGACGACCGGCCCCGGCCCATGGCGCAGGTGACGCTCGCCGAACACCGTCCGGCCGTCGGCGCGCGTGGCCACCAGGCGGACGGGCGCCAGCGTCGAGGGCAGCACCGTGCCGTGTGCGCCGAGGAGCCGCTCGGACACCTTGACGGCCTCGAGGAAATCGCCGCGTTGCTCGGCCAGCGCCGCGATCACCAGGTTGCCGAGCGCGTGGCCGCGCAGCCCGGGGGCTCCGCCGAAGCGGTAGCCGAAGACGTTGCGCAGGAGGTCGTCGGGCGCGGACAGGGCGACGAGGCAGTTGCGGACGTCACCCGGGGGGAGAATCCCCCGCCGCCGGCGAAGGCGCCCCGAGCTTCCGCCGTCGTCCGTCATGGCGACGACCGCCGTCAGCTCGAGCTCGGGGTTTCCGGGCGGGCCGGCCCAGCGGACCAAGCCTCTCAGCACCACCGGCAGGCCGGTTCCTCCTCCGATGCAGACCACCCGTATTGGCGGGCCCCGAGCAGCGGAGTCGGTCTCCGCCACCCGGCTCTCGAGCCCGACGCCCTCCCCAACCTCGCCCTCGCCCATCGCCATGGCCCCGCCTCCAGCTACCAGCAACGTCCGTGCCCGCTAGCGAGCACCCCTCCCGAGCAGCACGTGGCGGACGGTGTGAAACACAATCGCCAGATCGAGAAACAAAGTGCCGTTCTTCACGTAATAGAGGTCGAACTCGAGCTTGTTCCGCGCGTCCGCCACCGACGCGCCGTAGGGGTAGCGAATCTGCGCCCAGCCGGTGATCCCCGGCTTCACCACCTCGCGCACCCGGTAGAGCGGTATCCGCGCGGCCAGGTCGGCGACGAACGATGGCCGCTCGGGCCGCGGCCCGACGAAGCTCATGTCGCCGCTTAGGACATTGAGCACCTGCGGCAGCTCGTCCATGCGCGTCTTCCTCAGCAGCCGGCCGACGCGCGTGACGCGGTCGTCGTCCTTCTTCGCCCAGACGGCGCCGCCGCTCTCCGCGTCTTCGCGCATCGAGCGAAACTTCCAGAGCTTGAACGTCCGCCCGCGCCGCCCCACCCGTTCCTGCGAGTAGAACGCCGGCCCCCGCGAGTCGAGCCTGACCGCGAGAAACACGGCGATGGCGACCGGCAGCGCCGCAGTCGCCAGCGCCAGCGCGGCCACCAGGTCCATGCCGCGCTTCACCACCTGCCGCACGCGGGTGCGGGTGAGGTCGTCGGAATAGGCGAGCTCGCTGGGCCTCACCAGCTCGACCGGCACTCGGCGGAAGGCGCGCTCGAGAAACCCCGCGGCGTCGTACACGCGGTGGCCGGCCGCGCGGCATTCCAACAGCGCCTCGGAACACGACGCGCCCCGGGCCTCTTCCAGGGCGGCGACGACCACCTGGGCTCCTGTCTTTTCGACGCGTTCGGCGATCTCCCCGGCGGGGCCCAGGGCCGGCCAGTGCTGGCAGATGCGGTACCCATCGGCTTCGGAAGCGACCGCCTCTGCCACCACCCGGGCCTTCGGGCCCAGCCCGACGAGCAGCACCTTCGTCGGCTGGCCCACCAGGCCCTCGAGCGCGCCGCGCACCGCCCATGACCCGAGCGCGCCTCCGAGCGCGGTCCCGAGCAACGCCCCTTCGGGAACCCGGTCGGGCGCCGCCAGGGCCACCGCTGCCGACAGGAGCGTGACCGCGAGGCCGGCCGCGCGCAGCGCGCGGCTTCCGCGGGCGCGGTCGTCCCGGGCGATCGGCAAGTCGTACAGGTCGAAGAGGTACAAGGCCGCCTGTAAGAAGAGCGCGAAGGCCGCCACCAGCCATACCCTCGGTCCCAGGCTGGCCAGAAGGTTGTGCGGGGCTCCGCGTTCGACCAGGCACGGCCCCAGCACGGCCCCCAGGAAGCTCGCCGCCGCTACCGCCGCGCCTTCCAGCAGGAAGAGGCGCAGCTTTGGCCCCGACACGTAGTGGCGCGCGACGCGGAGCATGAAGCCGCTACCCGGTCGGGACCGAGAGGTACTGGGTGGAAGTCGGTTCGGCGGCGTTCAAGACGCAGCCGACCAACGGAGCGCCCGCGAGCAGGTCGATGGTCTGCAAGACGCGCTGGTGCGAGGTGACGCTCGCCCGCACCACCAGCACGACGCCATCGGCCAGGCAGCCGAGTATCGACGCGTCAGCGAACGGCAGCGCCGGCGGCAGGTCGAGGTAGATCTCCTCGAAGTTCGATCTCATCGCCTCGAGGAACCGCTTCGTCTGCGCCGAGCCGAGCAGCGCGGCCGGGTCTTCGGGAGCGCCTCCCGCCGGCAGCACCACGAGCTGGGTGGCGAGGAAGCGGCGCAGCGCCTCGTCGGGTTCGCAGTCTCCCGCCACGAGCTCGGCGAGCCCGGGCCGGCCGCGAATCCCGAGGGTGGCGGCCACCTGGCTGCAGCGGAGGTCCGCGTCGACCAGCAAGATGCGCCGCTCGGGGTTCGCGCGCGCCGACGTCAGCGCCAGGTTCACCGCGGTCATCGTCTTGCCTTCGCCCGGCAGCGCCGAGGTGATCGCCACCACCCCCATCGGGCGCCGTTCGCGCATGCGCTCGAGCCGGTAGTAGAGGCTGCGGTACTGCTCGGCCGCGCCCGACGCCGGCGCCGTCAGCGTCACCAGCCTGCGGTCGACCGCGTTGGGCGTGTAGCGGCCGTCGTCGATGCGGGGCAGGAAGTTGTCGGCTCTTTCCAGGTTCGGGTTCATCGAGGTCTCCAGTCCTGCCTACGGGTTGGGCGCGCCAAACACGGCCTTCGCCGATGCGTGTCTCGGGGTCAGCACCCGGCGTGCCAGCCCCCCGCCGCCGATTTCCGGCACCACGGCGAGCACGGGGATGGCCAGCCGGCGTCCGAGCTCGCCCGCGTCGCGCACCGAGTCGTCGCGCTGGTCCGAGATCACCGACACCACTCCGCCCAGAACTATCGCGACGACCAGCGCCACCAAGAGGCCGTTCAGCCGGTTGGGGCGCGCCGGTTCCGACGGCACCAGGGCGGGCGAGATGATGATGAGCTGATTCTTGGCGCCGCGCGCCTCGAGCTCTTGCGAGATCTCGGCCTCGACCTTGCGCGAGATGACGCTCTGGTACTTGGCCTTGACGACGTCGTAGTCGCGGGCCAGCACCGCCAGCTCGTGGGCCCAGCGCGGCGTGCGCTCGAGGCGCCGACGGTAGCTTTCGACCTGCTTCTGGTACGACGTCAGCTCGCCTTGCAACCGCGACACCATGCCCGTGGCCCGGCTGCGCTCGGACCGCTCGACGTCCATGCTGGCCTCGGCCAGCGCGCGCCGGGCGTGCAGGTGCTCGACTTCGACTTCCAGCCGCCGCACTTCGGGGTGGTCGGCCGTCCATTGGGTGCGGGCGGTCACCAACGCCCGGGCAACGGCGTCTTCGGCCGCGCCGAGCCTGCCGGCCTCGGTGTCGCCAGCGGCGTGCGACCGAACCAGGTCGGACCGGCGGCCCTCGGCGACCCGCAGCTCTTCCGACTTGACCCGAACCTGCCCGCCCAGCGACTCGATCTCGCGCAGGTTCTGATCGAGCTGTTCGGGCAGCTCGCCCAGGTGGTCGACCTTGACCTGCGCGATCTGCCGCTCGGCGTCGGCGAGCTGGGACTTCAGGGCCACGACTTCGTCCGCGAAGAGGCCGGTGGCCCGTTCTGCCTGGGCCTTGCGGAGGTCGACCGCCAGCTCGGCGTAGATTTCCGGCAGCCGGTTGGCGACCCCGGCCACCACCTGCGGGTCGCGCCCCCGGTAGGTGAGCTCGAAGGCGCTCAGCCCTTCCGGCTTGACGGTCAGGTCGCCACGCATCTTCTCGATCGCGGCGTCGATGCCGTGCTTCGCCACCACGTCGGCGTAGAGGTTCCGCTCGTCGATCATCCGCTCGAGCACCGGGCGCGCCAGCAATTCCTGGCGCACGGTCACCATCCGGCGATCGAGGTCGTCCATCACGGTCGGCGCGACGAGGTCGGGGTGGGTGCGCTGCGTGTCGGCGCGCACCACCGACGCCGCTTCGTATTCCCGCGGCTGGACGAGCACCGCGGCGGCCGCCACCGCGAACGCGATCGCCGCCACCGCCGACCCCAGCCGGCGCCGCCGCGAGAGGGCCGTGAGAACCTGGTCCGCCGTCAGTTGCCGTTCCATGTTCGTCTCCTTTGACAGCCGCGCTTCACCACGGCCCGAGCGCCAGACGCACGGCGAGCCGGTTCCTGTCCGCAGCGGGCCCCGCGCCCGCGACGTCCGCGGCGGCGAAGCGGTCGACCAAGACCGAGATCGACGCCCGGCGGTCCGGGCGCCACTCGAGCCCGGTGCTCACCGCGTAGCCTTCCGAATTCGCGGCCTCTAGCAGCGCCGCCCTGGCGGCCGACGGAAGGCCGGTGCGGTAGACGCTCAAGCCAGCCGTCCAGCGCCA
>JAHFDQ010000321.1:6842-7301 GCA_023248915.1 Archangiaceae bacterium
CCGCCCCCACGACGTCCTGCCCTGCCGCCAACCCCAGGTCGATTGTGCCGGTGCGGTGTTCCAGCTCGACGGTCGCGCGCCCCGCCAGCGACGCGTCGCCTTGGGCGCCAACGACGTCGACCGGGCCGCCGCGCAGGACGATCGAGCTCGCGGGCCCTAGCGCGTGGCGGGCCGCGAGGAACGCGCCGACGGTGGTGACGCGGGCGGTGCCGAGCCAGAACAACTGCCCCCGGCCCTCGACCCCCAGGGACGTGCGCGGGGACAGCCGGTACGACGCTTCGGCGGCCGGCGCGAAGCCCAGGCCCAGCTCGCGGCCGGGGGCGAGCAACTGCGCGCCTTCGAGCAACGCGCCGGCGCGAAGCTCGATTCTCCGGGTGGCGTCGAAGCGCGACGCCAGGTCGACCCGGCCAAACACCATGGGAATCGGCACGGCGGACAGGACGGTGCGCGGCAGCGAGG
>JAHFDQ010000322.1 GCA_023248915.1 Archangiaceae bacterium
ATCACGTCGGAACACCGTACCGAACGAAACCACCAACCGAAGAGCCGGATGCGGGAAATCCGCACGTCCGGTTCTGTGAGGAGGGGTAACGGTTTCGCGCCGTTACCCCTTACTTAATGGGTCGGTCCCTCGTCCTGCCGGTCATCGGCGCGCTCGCCCTCGCGGCCTGCTCGGACGCGGGGCAGGCCGAGCTGGCCCGGGGCAACGTCCTCGCCTCGCAGAAGAAGCTCGAACCCGCGGCCGAAGCCTACCGCGAGGCCGCCCGGGCACTCCCGGGCAAGGCCCGCCCGCTCGAGCTGTTGGGCCACGTGCTGTTCGACCTGGGCCAGCGGCCCGAGGCGCGCGCCGCCTACGCGGGGGCTGCGAAGGCCGAGCCCGGCCTGGCCATCGACGCCGAGATTGGCCTCGCGCGGCTCGACGCGGAAGAGGGCAAGCTGGCCGAGGCGCTGACCCGCCTGGACGACACCCTGAAGACACACGCCGACAGCCTCTACGCGCGCCTGTCGCGCGCCAACCTCCTCATGCGGCGGGGGGCCGACGGCGACGCGCGCCGGGCGCTGGAAGACACCGAAGCGGCCCTGGTCACCGACCCCGCCAACGCCGCCGCGCTGTACACCCGCGGCTGCGCCTTCATCGCGGCCCACCAGATCGAACCGGCGCGGCAGGCCTTCCTCAGGCTCGAACGGGCCGACGCGGCCTCGCCGCTCTCGTCCTACGGGCTGGCCCGCGCCGCCGGGGCCGCCAACGACCGCGCCGAGGCCATTCACCACCTCCGGGAAGCCAAGCGGCGCGCCCGGGCCGTCGCCGGCGCCTGGAAGCCCGACCAGGTTCGCGCCGACCCTGCCTTCCGCTTCATGCAAGACGACGCCGACCTGGCGCGCATCTTGTCCGAGCCCTAGCCTGCCGAACCGCCGATGCTGAGAAACCTCTTTTGCATCTTCGTGGCTGGCGCGTGGGTCACGGTGCTCTTCCCGTTCGCCTGCCTGGTGATGCTGCTGACCCTCAGTGCCGAGCCGTCGTTCTGGATGGTGCGGAACCTGTGGGCACCCGTGCTGCTGTGGGCTGGCGGAGCGCGGCTCGTGGTTATTGGCCGCGAGCACGTCGACCCGCGCAGGCCGACCCTGTACATCTCGAACCACCAGTCCACCATCGACGTCCCCTGCCTGTCGCGGGCGCTTCGGGCGAACGTGCGCTACGTGGCAAAGCATCAGCTCAAGTACGTGCCGGTGATGGGCTGGTACATGTGGCTGACCGGGTTTCCCTTCGTCGATCGCGGAAACCGGCGCTCGGCCGTGGCCTCGCTCGAGAAGGCGGGCCTGCGCATCCGCAAGGGGCTCAGCATCGTCGTCTACCCCGAAGGCACCCGTTCGGATGACGGCCGGGTGCTGCCGTTCAAGAAGGGGCCGTTCATGCTCGCGCTGAAGGCCCAGGTGGCCATCTGCCCCGTGGCGATCGAGGGGTCGGGCAAGCTGATGCCCAAGAATTCCTGGCACATCACCCCCGGAGAGATTCGGGTAAAGGTGGGCGCGCCCATCGACGTGACCGGGTACACCGAGAGCGACCGCGAGCGGCTGATGCAGGACGTCCGGTCGCAGATCATCGACCTGCACCGGTCGATCGGCGGCCTCGGCGGTGACAAGGACGACGCGGTCGCGGCGGCCGGCCTCGAAGGCGTCGGCCGTGGGGCGGCCCCCGGCCCGCCTTCCCGGTCCGGCGAAGGTTCGGCGCTGGCGTGATCGCCCTCGACACCCTCCCCGCCTCGGTCCGGCGCCCCGAGGCGCGCGCCCATGCCTCTCGCCGAGTGGAGGGTGCGCTGGCCCTGTGGGTGGCCTTCGCCGCGTTCCCGGCCTGCACGCACGGGGGCTCGGGCGACGCGGCGCTCACCCGGGCCGAACGGGCGCGGCTGGCCCTGGCGCGCGGCCAGCCCGGCGACGCGGCGCCCCTGCTCGAGGCGCTCCACGCCGAGGCACCCGGCGACTTGGCCGTCGCCCGCGAGCTGTGCGAGGCCTTCGTGCAGCTCGGCCAGGCCGAACCCTTCGCCGCCCGGCTGAACGCCGCCCTCCGGGCCCCCGGTGGCGACACCGCCGCCAACCACTTCATGCTGGGACTGACGCTCTTCGCCCGATCGGCCGACGCCGCCGGCCCAGCGGTGGCCGAGCTCGAGCGGGCCATCGAACTCTCACCCCGCGAGCCCGAACTGCACTACCGGCTGGGCCTTGCCCTGCTCGAGTCCGAGCGCTTCGAGCGGGCGCTGGGGCCGTTGCAGAAGGCGATCGAGCTGGCCCCGGCACGCTCGGCCATCGCCCTGCCGCTGGCGAAGGCCCAGTACCGCACCGGCGACTCGACGGCCGCGGTCGCCTCGCTGCGCCGGGTGGTCTCGGCAAACCCGACCCCCGCCGAAGTCGCCACCGCCCGCGCCCTGATGGGCCAGATCGCCGACCCCTTCGTGCGCCTGCCCCGGGCCGCCCGCTCGCGGCTCGAACAGGGCCTCGAGTGGTTGAGCCAGCGCGACGTGCCGCAGCAGGCGATCATCGTCTTCGAAGAGCTCTTGCGCGACTACCCCGACTTGGCCGTGGCGCACGCGCTGCTCGGCCTCGCCTACCAGCGCGTCGACGACGCCGGGCGGGCGGTCGACGAGCTGAAGCGAGCCATCGAGCTTGCCCCCGACGACGGCCAGAACCACCTGTACCTGGGCCAGCTCTACCTGGGCCGCCAACGAACGGGCCCCGGCGAGGCCGAGCTCGCCGCGGCTCTGGCGCTGAACCCGGTGCTCGACGACGCCCACGCGAAGCTGGGCGACTTGGCGCTCGACCGGGGCGACCTGCCGGGGGCGCGAGAGCACTTCCGCGCCTGGGTGACGCTCCAGCCCGCTTCCACCGACGCCCGCGGGAAGCTGGCCCTGGCCCTGGCGGCGGCGGGCGACTACGCCGCGGCCGACCGCGAGCTGAAGGTGGTCGTCGACCGCGAACCTGACAACCTCGAGGCCAAGCTGAGGCTCGGCTTGCTCCACGCCGATCGGCAGGCCCACGCCCGCGCCCCCGAAGAACGGAAGGCCGCCGGCGTCGAGGCCGCCCGCTGGCTCTCGGAAGTCCTGAAGGGCCAGCCCGACAACGCCGCCGCGTCACGCGCGCTCGAGGGGCTGGCCCGCGAGTGACGAGAACTGCGCTTTGCCGCGCGCCCTGCCGAACGTAGACTCGAACCGCTGATGAGCGACGAGAAGAAGCCCTCCGGCCGCGGCCCTCCCCCCGAGCGCGCTCCGTCGACACCCGGCCGCCGCACGCCCGGCTCGCCGGGCACTCCCGTCGGCCAAGCAGTCACTCGGCCGGACACCCAGGTGCCGCGGGGCACCGGGTCGGGACCGCACTCCGCCGCCGGGGTCCGCCGGGCGCTCACGCCCGCGGACGGCACCGGGCAGGCCCCTTCCCGGCCGGCCACGCAGGTGCCGCTGGGGGCGAGCTCGGTAGCGCCCACCGAGTCGGGGTTTCGCCAGGCGCTGACGCCCGCCCACGGGTCCGCCCAGGCCCGCACCAAGCCCCAGGTGCCGCTCGGGGCCGGCGACGTCGCGCCCACCTCGTCCACCTCGATGAGGGCGATTAGCGCCGCGCGCACCCGCCCCCTACCGTCCAGCCCGCGGTTTTCCCGCGGCGACATCCGCAAGGGGGCCGAGAGCACCGCCCTCAACGTCGCCGCCATCTTGCGCGAGCTCTTGGCCGACTTCCGGTCGTCCGACCGCTTCTTCAAGTACAAGGCCGGCATCATCGTCGCCTGGGTCTGCCTGTCGGCCACCGGCTTCGTCGTTGCCTGCCCGCCGGCCGAAGAAACGAACGAGATCGGCGCCCACCTCGTCGTAGCCGGCGTCACCGGGTCGCCCACCTACATGGTGAAGAACACCAGCCCCGAGCCCTGGCGCGACGTGGTGCTGGTGGTCAACGGCCGCTACCGGGCGGCCTTCGCCCAGGTGGCGCCGAACGAGGGCGTCAGCTTGACCGTGCGCCAGTTGGCCGACGCCAACGGCAAGCCCGCACCGGCCGACCTGAAGGTGTCAGGGCTCGAGGTGCTGACCTCGGAAGGCGGCACCACGCTGATCTCGGGCGGCCAGCCGCGCTAGGCCCAAACGGCGGCGGCCCCGCTCGCTTCGGGCGAGGGGGCCGTCCGGCACCGCTTCAGGCTTCGCCGACGCCTACTTTTCGGCTTTCGCCGGCTTCTTCGCGAGCTTCTCGGCCTTGGCCGGCGCCTCGGGCTCTTCGGCCTCGGGCCGGTCGACCAGCTCGAGAATCGCCATCTCGGCCGCGTCACCCTGCCGGTGGCCGAGGCGGATGATGCGGGTGTACCCGCCCGGGCGCTTGGCGTACCGGTCTTTGAATTCGCCGAACACCTTCGCCAGCACGTCCCGGTTGACGACGGTGCGCGCGGCCAACCTCACGTTGGCGACGCCGCCCCGCTTACCCAGGGTGATGACCCGCTCGGCCATCGGCCGCGCTTCCTTGGCCTTGGGGACGGTGGTGGTGATCTTCTCGTGCTCGAGCAGCGAGGTGACCATGTTCTTCAGCATGGCCATGCGGTGCGGGGTGGTGCGCTGCAGCTTCCGGTGTCCTACGCGGTGCCTCATGACTCTCCTTGAAACCACGCCGGCCGTACCAGGTACCGGGTGGAAATAACCGGCCCGGTGAAGGGCCGGTTTTGGGTTGCTGCCCTTAGACCTTCGGCGCGGCGACGGGGGCCGGCGCCAGCGGCGCGGCCGTCTTCGGCGGCCAGTTCTCGAGCTTCATGCCGAGCGACAGCCCCATCTCGGCGAGAATCTCTTTGATCTCGTTCAGCGACTTGCGGCCGAAGTTCTTGGTCTTCAGCATCTCGGCCTCGGTACGCTGCACCAGGTCGCCGATCGTCTTGATGTTCGCCTGCTGCAGGCAGTTGGCCGACCGCACCGACAGCTCGAGCTCGTCGACCGAACGGAACAGGTTCTCGTTCAGCTTGGCCTCTTCCTTCGGGGCCTCGACCGGCATCGGTTCTTCGGTCTCGTCGAAGTTGATGAAGACGGTCAGCTGTTCCTTGACGATCTTCGCCGAGTAGGCGACCGCGTCCTGCGGGGTGACCGAGCCGTCGGTCCAGACCTCGAGGGCCAGCTTGTCGTAGTCGGTCACTTGGCCCACGCGGGCGTTGGTCACCTGGTAATTCACTTTGCGAATCGGCGAGAAGAGCGAGTCGATCGGAATGGTGCCAATGGGCGCCCCCGCGACCTTGTTGCCCACCGCCGGCAGGTAGCCGCGGCCGCGGCGGCAGGTCATCTCCAGGCGCACCTTCCCGCCTTCCGAGATTGTGCAGATGTGGTGGCCGGGGTTCAGAATCTCGACCTGGTCGTCGGCGATGATGTCGCCCGCCTTCACTTCCTTCGGCCCCTCGGCCTCGATGCGGATCGTCTTCTGCTCGTTGGTGTGCATGCGAAGGAGGACTTCCTTCAGGTTCAGCACGATGTCGGTGACGTCCTCGGCCACCTCGGGAATCGTGGTGAACTCGTGCTCGACGCCGTCGATCTTGATCGACGTGATCGCCGCGCCCTGCAGGCTCGACAGAAGCACCCGCCGAAGCGAGTTGCCGAGGGTGGTGCCGAAACCGCGCTCGAGCGGCTCGGCCACGAACTTGCCGTAGGTCTGGGTCAGCGAGTCGGGGTCGACGTCGAGGCGGCGGGGCTTGATCAGGTCGCGCCAGTGCTTCGCGAGGAACGTGTCTGCCATGGGGTGAGTCTCCGGGTTCGGCGCCGCCACCGACATACCCGCCAAGAGGGCGGGAGGACGGCCCGTGTGAAGTGCGACGGGTGCTTCCTACTTCGAATAGAGCTCGACGATCAGCTGCTCTTGAATCGGCATGGTCAGGTCTTCCCGGTTGGGGACCGACTTCACGGTGCCCTTAAAGCCCTTCTTGTCGACCTCGAGCCACTGCGGCACGCCGCGGCGGTCGACGGTCTCGAGCGCTTCGGAGATGCGCAGCATCTTCTTGCTCTTGTCCGTGACCTCGACGGCCGCGCCCGGCTTGACGCCGTACGAAGGAATGTTGACGCGCTTGCCGTTCACCTTGAAGTGGCCGTGGCGCACCAGCTGCCGCGCCTCGGCCCGGGTGTCGGCGAAGCCCAGGCGGAAGACGACGTTGTCGAGCCGAAGCTCGAGCTGCTGCAGCAGCGTCTCGCCCGTCTTGCCCTTGGCCGAGGCCGCCCGGCGGAAGTAGCCGCGGAACTGGCTCTCGAGCAGGCCGTACATGCGCTTGACCTTCTGCTTCTCGCGCAACTGAACGCCGTACCCGGAGAACTTCACCCGGCCCTGGCCGTGCTGCCCGGGGGGATAGGGGCGGCGCTCGATGGCGCACTTGTCCGTGTAGCAACGGTCGCCCTTCAGGTACATCTTCAGGTTCTCGCGCCGGCAGATGCGGCACACGCTCTCTGTATAACGAGCCACGTCGATCTCCTCGGGCGCTAGACGCGCCGGCGCTTGGCCTGGCGGCAGCCGTTGTGGGGAATGGGGGTCACGTCGCGAATCAGCGAAATCTTCAGGCCCGCCGCGGCGAGCGCCCGCAGCGCCGACTCGCGGCCGGCGCCCGGCCCCTTGACCAGCACCGAGACGTTCTTCAGGCCGTGCTCCATCGCCTTAGCGGCGGCGTCGCCCGCGGCCACCTGCGCGGCGAACGGCGTCGACTTGCGGCTGCCCTTGAACCCGCGGGCCCCCGCAGACGACCAGGCCACCACGTTGCCCGACACGTCGGTGATGGTGACGATGGTGTTGTTGAACGTCGACTGAATGTGCACCACGCCGTTCAGGATGTTCTTCTTGGTCTTGCGCTTGACCTTCTTCGCGCCCTCGGCGGCGGCCTCGGGGGCCGCTGGCGCCGCTTCTTTCGTCTCTTCAGCCATGTGCTCTCTTTGCTCCTAGGTGATCAACCCCGCGAGAGGCGGGGCCTCTGAATGAACGCTACGGACGGCCCGCCGGAACCACTGCCTTGGCGCGCACGATGCCGCGCTTCGGCCCCTTGCGAATGCGGGCATTGGTGTGGGTGCGCTGGCCGCGAACCGGCAGCCCCTTCCGGTGGCGCAGGCCGCGGTAGCAGCCCAGGTCCATCAGTCGCTTGATGTTCATCGTCACTTCGCGGCGCAGGTCGCCTTCGACCTTGTAGCTGCCTTCGATGACCTCGCGAATTTTCCGGGTCTGGTCCTCGGTCAGGTCCTTGGTGCGGGTGACCAGATCGATTCCGGCCTTGGCGCAGATGTCGGTCGCGCTCTTCTTGCCGATTCCGTAGATGTACTGAA
>JAHFDQ010000042.1:0-4574 GCA_023248915.1 Archangiaceae bacterium
GCCGCAATAGGCGCGGGGCGCGCGGGCTGGGGCTGGGCGGCCGAAGTCGGGGGCTGCGCCGCCTCGACGACCGCCGGAGGCTGCGCCTCGCCCAGCCCCGAGCGCGCGGCAAGAATGCGGTCGATGAGCGCCTTGCTCCGCGAGTCGAGCCGGGTGAAGCGCACCGTCATTCCCGCGCGAGCCTCGCCCTCGCCGGCCGGCGCCACCTGGACCACGCCCTCGCCGCGCAAGAGGCGCGACCCGTCCTTCAGCACGAATTCGAACGAGATGCCGGTCGCGTCGGGGCGCAGCGCGCGGGTAGCGATGAAGACGCCCCCGCGCGAGACGTTGGCGCCGTAGCGTTCGATGAACTCCGCCTCGGACCCGTACGGAAGCCGGATTCGAAGGGGGGTCAGGCTCACCGCTTCACCAGCTCGGCCAGCTTGTCGAGCGCGGCGCCGATGCGCGACGGGTCGGGCCCACCGGCCTGGGCCATGTCGGGCTTGCCTCCGCCGGCTCCACCGACTTCCTTGGCCAGCTCGCGAACCAGGTCGCCGGCCTTGAAGCCCCGGTCCACCAGGTCGCGGGTGGCTGCCACCAGCAATAGCGCCTTGCCGTCGGCCGTCTGCCCGCCCAGCCCGATGATGGCCGACTTCAACTGGTCGCGGTACCGGTCGGCCAGGCCCCGGAACACCTTCGCGTCGGCCGGGTCGACCCGGCGCGTGAGCACCTGCACCCCGCCCACGACGCGCACGTTCTCTGCGGCCGCGCCGGCCGGCCCCGACGACGCCCTCACCGTGGCCTCTTCGGCCTTGCGCTCGAGCTCCTTGGCCCGCTTCTGGAAGGCGTCGATGCGCTTGACCAGGTCGCGCGGCGTCGTCTTCAGGGCGTCGGCCGCGCGCCTCAACTCGCGCTCGGCGTCGCGCAGGTAGGCGAAGGCGCCCGCTCCGGTGAGCGCCACCACCCGCCGCACCCCCGAGGCGATGGAAGCCTCGGATAAGATCTTGAACAGGCCGATGTCGCCGGTGCGCCTGACGTGCGTGCCGCCGCACAGCTCGGTCGACAGGGGGTGCACGCTCACCACCCGCACCCGGTCTCCGTACTTCTCGCCGAAGAGCGCCACCGCCCCGGACCGCTTCGCTTCGTCCAGCGCCATCACCTGCGTCTTCGCCTCTGCGTTTTCCCGCACCCAGTCGTTGACCAGGTCTTCCACCTTCTCGAGCTGGTTCGGCGACGGCGCCGCGAAGTGCGAGTAGTCGAACCGAAGCTGGTCGGGCCCCACTACCGAACCGGCCTGCTTGACGTGGTCGCCCAGCACCACCTTCAGAGCCTTGTGCAAGAGGTGGGTGGCCGAGTGGTTGGCGCGGATGGCCCGCCGCCTCGTCCCGTCCACCGCCAGCCCCGTTACGTCGCCCACCGCGAAGGTGCCGCGCTCGACCTTCAACCGGTGCACCACCAGGCCCGGGACCGGCCGCTGGGCGTCCAGCACCGCCGCCGCCGCCTTGCCGCCGCGCGCGACCGCGCTGCCGGTGTCGCCCAACTGGCCGCCCGACTCGCCGTAGAACGGGGTGCGGTCGAACACCGCCTCGACCTCGTCGCCCGCCTGAGCCTCGGCCACCTCGGCGCCGCCCTTCACCAGCGCCTGCACCGAACCTTCGCCCTCGTGCCCGTCGCCGTCGTAGCCGAGGAAGACGGTCTCGCCCAGCCGTTCGCGGAGCCGGTGCCAGACCTCGCCCACCGCGCGGTCGCCCGAGCCGGCGAAGGCGCCCTGCTCGCGCTGCTTCGCCATGCGGGCTTCGTAGCCGGCCAGGTCCACGTCGTAGCCGCGCTCCTTGGCGATGACCTGGGTCAGGTCCCACGGGAAGCCCTGGGTGTCGTGCAGGAAGAAGACGACGTCGCCCGGCAGCACCGTCGCGCCGGCCTTGGCGAGCGCCGAAATCTCGTCGTCGATCAGCTTCAGCCCCCGGTCGAGGGTGCGCCGGAAGGACTCTTCCTCGTGGCGGGTGGCCTCGAGGACGAAGGCCCGGTTCTCTTCGAGCTCGGGGAAGGCCGCCCCCATCGCCTTGACCACCTCGTCGACCGTCTTGGGCAGGAACACCTGGTCGAGCCCCAGCTTCGAGCCGTGGCGGATGGCGCGCCGCATGATGCGGCGGAGCACGTAACCCCGCCCCTCGTTCGAAGGCTGCACGCCGTCGGCGATGAGGAACGCCGCCGCGCGCGAGTGATCGGCGATGACCCGCATCGACGCGCTCTCGTCGGCATTCTGGCCGTAGGCCTTGCCCGACAGCGCCTCGACCTTCGCCAAGAGCGGCGTGAACAGATCGGTGTCGTAGTTCGACCGCTTGCCTTGAACCACCGCAGTCATGCGCTCCAACCCCGCCCCGGTGTCGATGGACGGCTTGGGCAGGGGCGAGAGCGGCGCGTCCTTGTCCTTGCGCTCGAACTGCATGAACACCAGGTTCCAGATTTCGAGCCAGCGGTCGCAGTCGCAGGCGACGCCCAGGCAGGGCCGGCCCGCCGCCACCTCGGCGCAGGGCAGGTCGTCGCCCTGGTGGAAGTGAATCTCAGAGCAGGGGCCGCAGGGCCCGGCGTCGCCCATGGCCCAGAAGTTGTCCTTGTACCCGAGCTTCAAGATGCGCTCGCGCGGCACCCCCTGGCGGGCCCAGAGTTCGAAGGCCTCTTCGTCCCAGGGAATGCCCTTCTCGCCGTTGAAGACGGTGACCGCCAGCCGGCGAGCGTCGACGCCCAGCACGCGGGTGACGTATTCCCAGGCGAAGGGCACCGCGTCGGCCTTGAAGTAGTCGCCGAACGAGAAGTTCCCCAGCATCTCGAAGAAGGTGTGGTGGCGGGCGGTGAAGCCGACGTTGTCGAGGTCGTTGTGCTTGCCGCCGGCGCGAACGCACTTCTGCGAGGTGGTGGCGCGCGAGTAGTCGCGGCGCTCGCGGCCGGTGAAGACGTCCTTGAACTGCACCATGCCGGCGTTGGTGAACAACAGGGTCGGGTCGGCGTGGGGCACCAGCGACGACGAGGCCACCCGGCGGTGGCCCCGCGCTTCGAAGAACTCGAGGAACGACTCGCGAACCTGGGCGGCGGACAGGGCGGCGGGCATGGGGGCAGGGTTATGACACCGCGCGAACCGATTTCAACCGGCGGCAGCGCGGCGACGCCAAGCGCTCGCGCGGCGACCCCGGCGGGTTATGCTGGCCTGCACGGCATGCGGCCCGCGCTCGCCCTCACCGCTCTGTTCTTCGCGTCGGCCGCCGGGGCTCAGGCCGACGCGCGGATGGCCTTCCTCACCCGGCAGCTTTCCAGCGCGAGGGACCCGCGCGCGAGGGCCCAGACCGCCCTGGTGCTGGGCGCGTCGAAGAGCCCCGCCGCCGTCGCACCGCTGTGCGCGGCCCTGAAGGACCCCGAAGCGCTGGTGCGCAGCGCCGTCGCCCGCGCCCTGGGCGACCTGAAGGACTCTTCGGCGGCCTCTTGCCTCAAGTCGGCCGCAGGCGATTCCGACGGCGACGTCCGCGCGGCGATCGCCAAGGCGCTCGAGGCGACGGCCGGCCCCGCGGGCCCGGTCGCGGGCGGGCTGTACGTAGCCATCGCGCCCATCGTCGACAAGACCAACGGCCAGAGCGCCGAGGTGCTTCGGCTGACCGACGAGCTCTTGCGCGCCAAGCTGGCGAAGCTGGGGGCGGCGTTCGCGCCCGCCGGGGAAGACAGGGCGGCGGCGGCGGCCCTCATCCGGTCGCGCAAGCTGAAGGGCTGGTTGCTGCGGCTGCAACTGCTGTCGGCGGGCAACGGGCTGAAGGTGAGCCTGTTGTGCCTGACCTACCCCGACCAGTCGCTCAAGGGCGACTACAGCGTGAAGGCCTCGGGGGCGAAGCCGCCCGAGCTACTCAAGGTGATGGTCCCGAAGGTGGTCGACGACGCCGCCGACGACCTCGAATGGAGCAAGCGATGACCCAGGCCCCCGTGGCACCGGCTTCGACCCCGGCGCAGCGCAAGATGCGCAACTTCCTCCTCGACGCGCGGTTCCAGCTCAAGTTCGCCAGCTACATCGTCGGCATCACCGTGGCGGTGTCGGGCCTGCTCGGCATCTTCATCTGGCACACCACCGACTCGCTCTTCCGCGAGACCGCAGTGGCGGTCGAGGCCCGGTCCCGCGCCGCCGAGACGTCGAAGGAATTGGGCAACGCGACGTTGAGCAACGACATCCTCCAGCACATGGACGACCCCGCGTTCGAGAAGCAGCTGCGCGAACGGTCGGACGCCATCGACAAGGCCTACGAGGCCGAGAAGAACGCCATCATCGCGGCGCGCGACCAGCTGGTCTTGCGCCAGCAGTTCACCCTGTTCGCGCTGGTGGGGGGCCTGGTGGCCTTCGTCGTCTTCATCGGGCTGGCCAGCATCGTCATCACTCACAAAATCGTCGGCCCGATGTTCCGCCTGAAGCGGATGGCTCAGCAGGTCGCGGACGGCAAGCTGCACCCGCCCACCTACGGCCTGCGCCCGGGGGACGAGCTTCAGGACGTCTTCACCGCCTTCGAGACCATGGTGAAGACGCTGCGCGAGCGCGAGTGGGACCACGTGAAGGCGCTCGG
>JAHFDQ010000042.1:4584-18992 GCA_023248915.1 Archangiaceae bacterium
TGGCGGGCGGCCCGGGCGGGTCGGCCGAGCTGGTCGAGCGGCTGAAGGCGCTCGAGGCGAGCGCCCGGAAGAAGCTCGACTAGCCCCTACGGCGCCGGCGCCGCGACGCCCTCGGCCGCCCGAGGGCCCAGCCCCAGCGCCGCGAAGTGCGCGCGAATCGCCAGCCGCGCTTCGGTCCAGGGCAACGAGACCACCCGGTAGTCGCCGAGGGCGGCCAACAGCTCGTCTCGATAGCTCGGGTTGCCGGGATCGGCGATCACCGCGACGCCGCCTCCGTTCGGCGACAGGACGAGTTGGCCGACCTCGCGGCGCAGCTGGACGAGCGCGCGCGGGAGCGAGTACCCCAGGAAGCCGCGCCGTCCGCCGCCTAGGGACTCGATGCGGGCCTCGACCAGCGGCCGCGAGCGAGGCTCGAACGCGAGCTTGTCGATGAAGACGCAGCCCAGGTCGGCTTCCGGGCCCCCGGGTTCGCGGCGAGCGGCCGCGATGTCGAGCAGCAGCACCGCGGGCGAGCTTCCCTGCCGGGCGACCGGGGCGCGCGCGCCGCGGGCGCGGCGGCGCACCACTTCCACGCCGAAGGGCTCGACCAGCGCCAGGGCGGCCGCTTCCACCGCCTCGAGCCGGCGCGCCGACGCGAACAGGCCCAACACCCGACCCGACAGGAATTGGGCGAGGCCCCCCAGGCGCGCGGCCGTCCATGCGACGAAAGCCTCGGACGTGGCCCGGGGAGCGTCGAGGACCAGCACCACCAGCGCCCGCCCTGACAGGTCGAAGCGCGACCCCCAACGTACCAGCGGCACCGGTTCTTCGGGCGAGGCGAGGCCCAGGCGTTCGAGGACCCAGGGCTGACCGGGACGTGGGCCGAGGGTCTCGGAAACCAACACCAGCGAGCGCGCCTGGGCCGAGAACCTCTCGACGAACACTGGGCCGACGTCCGTCGGCAGCGAGGCGAGCGTCCAATCGCCGGAACCGGCGCGGGCCGCGGCCTGATAGCACCGCCCCGGTTCGGGTGCGTCGGTCAGCTCGCCGACCGCGACCGAGATTTCCTCTGCCCGAGCCCGCACCGCCCGAAGCTCGCCGTCGAGCCCCGGGTCTTCCTTGGCGAGCCCGGGGGCGGTCACGGCGAGCGGGCTGGACAGCCGCTGGGAAAGGTCTTCCACCTCGCGGCGCACGCCGAGCAGGCCGTCGCGAACCTTCAGCCAGGCCCGGCCGGTGCGAGCTTCCGGAACCAGGCGGCGCTCGGCCCACCCGGCTGCTACCGGGGTCGGGCCTGAGAATGCTCTCACGGCCTCGGCCAGCTCGGCCGCTTCGCCGTCCACCCGGGAAAGGCTCGACCGCAGATCGGCCAGCAGTTCGGCGGCCGGGGCGGCGCCTCCCAGCGTCGCGGCGGCTGGCCCGAGCGCTGCCAAGAGGCCCGTTCGGACGCCGTCACCGCGAAGCCGGCCGACGAACTGCCCGAGGAGGGAACCGGAGAGCTGCACCCCGTAAGCCGAGGTCGCGGCGTCTTCAAGCTCGTGCGCTTCGTCGAGGACCCAGCCCGCGACCCGGGGGTACTCGCTGGGCCAGGCGAGGGCGAGAGGGTGAGCCGCCACCACCACGTCGGCCGCCTCGGCCCGGGCGACTGCCGAGTGAAAGAAGCAGCTTTCGACCTCTGGGCAGCGGCCACCCAGCGATCCCGCAGCCTCGGACCGGACGGCTTCGACTAGCGCGCGCAGCGGGGGCGCGTGGCCGCAGAACCAGACCGACACCCGGTCGAGGTCGCCGTCGGGACTGCGCCGGAGAAAGGCGCGCAGGTAGGCGCGCGCGGCACGTTCGGCCCGGGTGGGCCTGCCGTGGCCGGCGGCGGTCGCCTCGAGCACGCGCCGCCGGCACAGGTAGGCGCCCCGGCTCTTCAGCACGGCGGCCGAAGGCGGGCTTCCCGGCGCGGCCCGCAACCTCGAAAGCTCGGCCTCGGCCCGGGCCTGGCCCGTCCCCCGCGCGGGGTAGGCGAAGCCCAGCTTTCGGCCGGCGCATCGAGCGGCGACGGCCGCCCCGGTCAGCGCCGCCAGCGTCTTTCCGGTGCCCGGGGCCGCCTCGATCGCCAGCGTCCTTTCCGCGGCCAGCGCCCCAGCCACCGCCTTTGCCAGCTCGAGCTGCTCGGGGCGACTCTCAAAGTCGGGGCTGGCGCTCTCGAGCGCGCCGCCCGGGCCGAGCAGCGCGTCGACCTCGGCCTGCGGGTTGCCGCGAGCGAACCCGTCGGGCGGGGCCGCCGCGGTGACTTTGGCGCTCGGCGAGGGAGGGGCCGGCCTCTCCGAGGGCGGGGTGCGCACGCAGACTTCGAGGAGCCGGGCCAAGAGATCCACCAGCGGATCGCGGGGCTCGGCGGGCCCGAACGGTCGGTCGCGCGGGCGGGCCGGCGCCTCGAGGGCGTCGAGCAGGTCGGCGACGTCGTCCCCGCGCGCCTCGGCGACGCATCGGCCGAGGGCGTGGCGGAGCACGGCCAGGGTGTCCTCGCAGTCGCGCAGCGCTCGGTGCGCGGCCCGGTCGCTGACTCCCGCCCACCGCACCATCGATTCGAGAGAGTGGCTCTCGAGCTCGGGGAACAGCAGGTGGAGCAATTCGCACGAGTCGAGCACCGGCGAGCCCGCCGCCGCGAGCACGTCGGCCAGGAAGCTGCACTCGAAGGTGGCGTTGTGCGCGACCATCGTCCAGCCGGCCAGCGACCGGGCCAGCTCGGGGCCTTCGGCGCGAAACGGGGGCTGACCCGCGAGCGCCTCGTCCGTCAGCCCGGTGAGCCGCCGGATGGTGAGCGGCAGCGGCCGACCGGCCGAGAACAGCTTCGACACCCGGCGGACGACGCGGCCCTCTTCGACGAACACCGCCCCCAGCTCGATGACCAGGTCAGCCGCGGGGTCGAGCCCCGTGGTCTCGAGGTCGACGATGACCAGGTGGTGAAGCAACTCGTCGACGTCCATCTGAACAAGCTACGCCTGGGGTCCGACACGGCCCAGGAGTAGGCGCGCGACTCGAATTGCCCAACTCGCGCGGGGTGACGTTAATTGGAACCCGCCACCGATCTTGGGTGACACGGAATGGCAACTCGCTGTTTGGGGCCGAGGTAAGCCCAGAAAATTATTGTTCGTTCCACTTGGCGCGTGCTATGCACGACGGGCTGGAACCCCCCTCTGGAGAACACATGAAAAAGACTCTGCTGCGCAAGGGCTTCACGCTCATCGAGCTCATGATCGTCGTCGCCATCATCGGCATTCTGGCGGCCATCGCGATTCCGAACTTCATCAAGTTCCAGGCGCGGTCGAAGCAGTCCGAAGCGAAGGCGAACCTGAAGTCGTTGTTCACCGCAGAGCGTTCGTTCTTCCAGGAAAAGGACTCCTACGCAGACCTGATGTCGACCTGCGGCTTCTCCCCCGAGCGAGGCAATCGCTACTACTACTCAATCGGTACTTCGGCGCTCCAGGGTCGCGCGGCCTCGACCCTCGCCGCAGGCAGCTGGGACTCGGTCTCAGTCGACACCTACAAGTACGGCACGGTTAACAATGCCTCCACCTGGGCCGGCCTGGGTACCATCCCCTCCTGGGCCAACGTCGCCGGGGAGCAGGCCCTCGGGACCAACAGCGCCATTGTCTACACTGGAACGGGCGGGGCCTTCGCCGGCTATGCTGCCGGCAACATCGACAACGAGACCGCGGGTATCGACACCTGGGTCATCGCGAGCCAGGGTGGTGTGGTTGCCACCAGCTCGTGCGGTGAGTCCACCTCGGGCAACGTGGTTGCCGGCGCGCCGGTGAACACCTACAACGACGTGGCTTGCGACTAAGCGGCACAGCCGGGCTCCTGTTTCAAAGACAGGTTCCGGCAGTCACTGTCGTTGTCGTGGCGGTATTGGCGATTGCCTCGAACATCCTTGCACCGCCCTCGGGCGCTGGCCTCGACACGCGGCCAGCGCCCTTGCCGCGTCCCGAGGTTGCGCGCCTCACCGCGCTCGGCTTTGACGCCTTCCTGGGCGACATGTACTGGGTTGGAGCCCTTCAATATTTTGGCGGTCAAGCCCACCGGCCTGAGTGCTACGAGCAGTTGAAGGACTACCTGAATCTGACCGCTGCCCTGGCCCCTGACTTCTGGGGCACCTATCGAATGGCAGGAGTGGCGGTGCCGTGCAACGACGGCAAGGGCTGGCACCATGTGGGAGACGCCGCTGCCCTCTTGAGGAAAGGCATCGACCGCTTCCCCGAGAACTGGTTTCTACGCTTCCTCCTCGCCTACGATCTCACGCTCGTTCAGCAGTTTCGGGAGGCTTCGGCGGAACTCGCGCTCGCGGCAAGGGTAGCGGGTGCACCGGAATTCTACGCGGGGCTCGCGACGCGGCTGATGGTCAAGGCGGGCGACCTCGATGCCGCCCAGGAGATGGCGGAAAGCCTCCTGGGAAGCGCATCGGACGAGCAACTGCGCCGCACACTCGAGACCCGGGTTCGCGAGATTGAGGCGCATCGTAACCTGCGCGCCCTCGAGTCGGCCGTGGCGACGTTCAAGGCGCAGACGGGCCGTTGGCCTAGCGGTCTGTCCGAGTTGGTTGAGGCCAGCCTCCTGGCGCGGATACCCGAGCCGACGCTCGCCAAGGAATGGAAGTACGACGGTGCCAAAGGCACCGTCAGACCGCTGGTTCCGCTGCCCCAGGTGGCTCCACACGTGGACGCTCGCGCACCATGAGCTTGCCTGAGCCTGTCGTGTCGGTCGCCGGTCTTCACAAGACGTTCCGGCTCGGCTTCCTCGGGCGCCGGCGCATTGAAGCGCTCAAGGGCGTCGATTTCGAGGTCGCCCGCGGAATGATCTTCGGGTTCCTCGGGCCGAACGGAGCCGGGAAGAGCACCACCCTGAAGATTCTCACCGGGCTTCTCGCGCCGAGCGGGGGCACGGCGATGCTTTTCGGACAGGTCCCGGATACCCAGAGCGTTCGCCGCCGCTATGGGTATCTGCCGGAGAATCCAAGCTTCCACGAAAACCTGACCGGCAGAGAGATTCTCCGGGTGATGGCCTCGCTGTTGGGCCTCGACGCATCGACCGCGTCCAGGCGCACGCGCGAGGTCCTGTCGGTGGCTGGCCTGGACCGTGCGGCCGACGTGCAGGTCCGCCGCTACTCGAAGGGAATGGTTCAAAGGCTCGGAATCGCTCAGGCGCTACTCCACGATCCAGAGTTGGCCATCCTCGACGAGCCCATGTCCGGGCTCGACCCCGTCGGCCGGCGCGAAGTGAAGGAGCTGATGCTGGACCTTCGGGCGCGGGGCCGCACGGTCTTCTTCTCGACGCACATCATCAGCGACGTGGAAGAGCTCTGTGACCAGGTCGTCATTCTCGTGGGAGGCCGGGTGACGCGCCAGGGGGCGGTTCGCGACCTCATCGGACAGGGGCCCAAGCAGTACGAGGTCGTCGCCTCGGGTCTGCCTACCCAACTTCCAGTGGCCCCGGCGCGCGTCATGGGAGATCGCCAGGCCTTCCTCGTTCCCGACGAAGAGGCCGCAAGAAGGCTGATCGAGCAGCTCTGGGCCGCGGGGGCGCGCGTACACGCGTTGAGCGTCCGCAGCTACAACCTCGAGGAGCTGTTTCTGTCAGAGGTTGGCAAGGGTCCCGTGGGAGCGGCAGTGCAACTTGACTAGCGCGCTCCGCCAAGTCGTCGCCATCGCCCTCATGACCTTCCTCGAGGCGCGTCGGAATCGCATCACGATGGCGTTCTTCTTCTCTTCGCTGGTCATCGTCGTTTCCAGCTTCGTATTTAGGGAAGTCACGACGACCGGGCTCGACGTGATTGTCCGCGACGTTGGCCTCGCCACCATCCACCTGTTCGGTCTCATTCTCGCCGTACTGCTCGGTTCATCGGTGCTTTCCCGGGAGATCGAACGGAAGACGCTGTACATGCTGATCACCAAGCCCGTCAGCCGCGCCTCCTTCGCCATCGGAAAGATTAGCGGCGTTGCCTTGACCCTGCTGGTCACCCTGGGGCTGATGGCCGGCACTTTTCTCCTGCAACAAGTCGTGTTCGGGGCGCCGCTCGGGTGGATTCTCGCCCAGACCTGCTGGTTGCTCTTCGTGCAGCTCGTGCTCGTGAGCTGCTTCGCCTACTTCGTGAGCACCTTCGCGTCGCCCCTGGTTTCGGCCTTCATGGCCCTGGGGCTCTTCGTGGTGGGAGAGTCGGCCGGGAACGTCTGGACGCTCGCCGAGCATGCGGAATCGGCGCCCTACCGGTTGTTGCTGCGAAGCATCTGCTATCTGTTCCCGAACCTCGAACGAATGAATCTTAAGTCGTTCGCGCAGGTGCTGCGTGACGTTCCCGGAAGGACAGTGCTGGAACAATCGGTCTACGGGCTGATCTACATCGCCTTGTTCGTGTCGGGTGCCGTGTTGGTTTTCCGCCGAAGAGACATGAAGTGAGCTCGACGGCGGCCCGCCCGAGTGAAAATTGGCTGCCGGCGCTATTCGCGGCTCTGGTTACGGTGCCCGCACTCGTGGTTTCGTTTCCATTGGGCTCCGACATGGGGCTTCACTTCTATTGCATCACGGCGCTGCGCCACCTTCACGACCCGCAGTTCTTCCCGCCGGGCCTGGTCGAGCTGCAGCTCGGCACGCCGAATGTGCTGTTCTTCGCGTTGACGACGGCGCTCGGGTTCCTGCTACCGGTTTCGCTGGCGCTCAAGATCGTCGTGGCCGCAAACACCGCGGGAATCGTCCTGGGAGCGACCCGGCTCGCAAGGTACCTCGGCAGAACGCTTTGGATCATCCCCCTCATCGCTCCGCTCACGCTTGGATTCTCGTACTACCTCGGGCTGCAGGCCTATCAGCTGTCATTTGGCTTGCTGCTCGCGGCCACCGTCGATCTGGACCGATTCGCCCAGAGCCCGACCCGCCGGCGGTTGTTCGGGGTGTGCGCGTGGGTGGTCGTCATGTACCTCGCGCACGAGCAAGCGCTGATGATGTTCCTGGGAATGCTCCTGCTGTTCTCGCTCGCACGGTCCGGCTCGCTGCGCGAAATGGGGTGGCGATGCCTTCCTCTCTTGCTCGGCGTGGTCATCATCCTCGTGCAGCTTCGGTGGAACAACCAGAGGCTTCCCCACACCTCGGTCGCGATCGGTTCGGGCACGCGGTTCGAGCCGGTGTTGAAGAGGCTGATCGAGTTCCCCGACCTACTGCTCGGCGCCCACGCCCGTCTGACGACGCGAGGCATCAGCGCGGCGATCGGCGCTGCAATCGCGGTCTTCGGCTACTACCGGTTCCGCGGCAGGAGCTTCCAGTGGCCCGGAGTTCAACGTGCGCTTTGGGGCGGCCGCTACGCCTGGGTGGCGGCTACCAACGGCCTCTTGTATGTCTTTGGCCCCGCATCGCTCAACACCGCGAACTTCGTCGGTGAGCGCTTTCTTCCCTGGATGATGTTCTTCGGCGTGGTCAGCCTGGCCCCGGGTGTGGAGACGCAGATGCATCGCGTCGCGCGCGCTCTCCTACTGATGATACCCGTCGCGCACGGAATAGCGCTGGCTCCGGCTCTGGTGGAGGTCGAAGAGGACGTCCGTTCCGTGCAGCAACTGCTTCCGTACGTCAAGCGTCACAGCGCGATCGCGATGATGAGGGCGGACGTGGGAGATTCCTATTCGCCGTTCACGCTATTCGCGGCGGACCCGTGGGTAGCTGCCCAGACCGGAGGCCGCCCACTCCACTCATTCATGTACTCGACGAGTTCACCGGCCCGGTACCCTGACGAACTGCTGTGGCGAGATCCCATGATGAGGTTCGTCATTCCCATGTCGCAGAATTTCCTCCCGCGCTTCGACTTCACGGCCTTTCGCTACGTGCTGCTCAGGAGCCAGAGTGTCGGCTCGAACCAACTCTTTACGCGCGTGCTGGCGCCCGAGGGGCGGTTCGTCGCCTCGACCGGGTATTGGACGCTCCTCGAATCGACGCTTCCGGTCCGGCCGATTACGACGTCGCTGGGTACGCCCTATGACTGCGGCGACTCGCTGGCCGACCGAATCTGGGCTGTGCGGGACGTCATGGACGAGACTGATTGGCTGACGACCGGCCGGATTGAAGGCGGGTTCTGCAGCCCGGGCGGGGGAGTCGTTCCCGAGGTCAGCGACGTGCGCAAGTTCGTCGAAAAACAGGCGGCGAAGATTCGGGAAAGCTCGCCGTGAGCTCGGCCGAATAGCTCGCTGGAGTGCCGGTCTGGAGCATCGGGTGAAAGCGAAGCGGGTTCATCAAACGGCGGCGTTTCTCGCCATCGCCGTCGCTCTCGCCGTCGTCCACGGGCGGCTGGTGGTGGAGGACCCGCTGCTCGCCCGCGACGACCTTTCGCTCGTCGGGCCCCTCCAGCGAATGCCATCGCTCTCCCTGTATTGGAAGTCGGTCTTCGCGATGGGAGAAATGCCGGCCGAGGTGCTGGTGCTGGATTTCCAGCCGCTGCGCGACCTCTCGCTCTTCGTGGACGTCCTCCTCCAGCGCCACCTGGGAGTGGGGACGTTCCACCTCAGCAACGTCCTGCTGTGGCTTTGCGGGTGCCTGCTCGTGTACCGAATCTTGAGCCGCCTGAGCGATGAGTACCTGGGGTTGGGGTGGACGGCCGTCTTCGCGTTGCACCCGGCCTTTTCCAACGCCGTGGCCTGGGTGTCGGCGCGCAAGCACCTGCTCGCGTTCGACTTCATTGCCTTGGCGACACTGCTGCTCATTCGGCAGTCGGACCGCCCTGGCTGGAAGGACGGCGTGAAGGGGGGCTTGGCCTACCTCCTGTCCATTCTCTCGCAGCCCATCACCCTGCTTTGGCCCGTGTGGGCCGCAGCCCATGTCTGCCTTCAGGGGACGAAGGACCTGGCGCGGAGGCTGCTCGTCCCGGTGGCCTGTGGGGTGCCGATGGTGGCGCTGGGGGTGGTCAATTACATCGGCTACTCCGGCGCCCAGTCCCGCGGCAAGCTGGTGGGCGACGTCGAAGGAACCCTGGGCGTGGCGCTGCTCGCTTTGGGGAGGGCATTCGCCAACCTGGCGTTCCCCGTGTCGTTGGCGACCAGCTACTACCCTGGAAGCCCACTCAACCTGGTCGGGCTGGTGTCGCTGGGTCTCTTCGGGGCGGCGGCCGTCAAGCTGTTGGGACCGAAAGACGCCACCCGCTGGCTCCTGCTGATGCTCATCCCTCACCTGCTGCTCAGCGTGAAGATGTCCAACATCTTCTTGTTCGACAGTTACCTGCTCACCGGCGGGCTGGGGTTCTTCGCCGTGCTGGCGTCGGCTTCACGGTTGCTTTCTTCGGGGAGATCTCGTCAGGTGTTGTGGGCGGCCCTCGTGGTGCTCTCGGTGGCCGGCCTGTTCGCTTCGCGCTCAATCGCGCAGACGTGGAGAAGCGAGGCGGCGCTGTGGGCGCACGCTGCGAAGGTCGAGCCCACCCCGAATGCCATCGCCAAGCACGCCTATTACCTCGCGCAAGAAGGGCACACCGACGAGGCCTTTCGAATGGCACTTCGGCTGAAGGAATGGTCTCCCGGTCATCCGGAGTGCGGGTTGGTGCTGGCCAACGCTGTCTTCCTCGACGCCCGGCGAAGCCCCGCGCAGAAGCTCGAGCTGCTGGATGCCAACTGGCTCGAAGACCCCTGGATGCACGAACGCGCCGGCCTGCTGAGCGCCCAGCTGGGCGACTTCTCGAAGGCTGCGTCGCACCTGCGTCAGGCCGTGCGCAATCCCGAGGCGTTTCGCGGCGAGCTTGCCGTCGTCGTCGCCGAGGGTTTCTTCTTCTGCGAGAGGAGCGGGGCGCAGGACTGCGCGGCGGCGCTCGACCGGTGGAAGAGCCTGCCGGAGCGGCAGTTCAGCACCGCGGCGTTTGAGAGTCGTCTGGCGGCGCTGCGGGGCCGGTGACCCGGCGTGCCTGGTCTCGGTGGACCCGGGCATGGCATAAGGACGAGTCGCAGGTATGAAGGTCCTCGCCACCGGCCCCAGCGGATCTTCCGGGAGCGCCGTCGTCGGTGCGGCCGACGACCGCCGCTTGCGGCCCGAGAGATTGCGGCACAAGGCCTTGCTCGCTGCGGCGCTCGCGGCAGCCGTCTCGCTGACGAGTGCGTCGGGAATCGTCGGTCTCGGCGACACGGACCCCTACCGTCACCTCGCCTATGCGCGACTGCTCTGGCAGAGCGGGTTCAAGCTGCGCGGCCACCCATTTCTGCCATTCACGCTGCTAGGCGAGACCGGAGTCGATCTCTGGTGGGGCTTCCACCTCCTGCTGATTCCCTTCACGTTCTTCGGAACTCTGTGGGGAGCAAGACTCGCCGCCGCGGCCATCTCCGCAGTCGTCGCGGGAACGCTGGCTGTGCTGCTGCGGCGCCTCGGGCAGCCCCAAGGGTGGCTGTTTGCGCTCGCTCCATTCGCCTTCTCGCCGATGTTTCTACAGAGAGTCAGCGAGGCACGACCGGCTGCCCTGACCGTCCCTTTGCTGATGGTCGCGCTGTTTGCCGGGCAGGGGTCATTGCACCGCGCCTGGGCAGGAACGGCGGCCTTCGCCCACGGGCTGCTCCACCTCTCGTCGCCGCTGGGGCCGCTGTTCGTTTGCGTCGGATGGGCGTGCGCCCGGCAGACCAGGTCGCGCGGAAACCCGGAGGCCATCGTGTGGGCCGTGGGCGGCCTCGCGCTCGCGTTGCTCGTTCGTCCCGACCGGGCCCTCTACCTTCCTGTCGCGGTCCTGACGAACGCCGGCGCGCTCGGACACATTCCCGGGGGTCGACTGCCGCATGCAGCCGCCGAGCTGTTTGGCATCTCCCCGGGCCAGTTGCTCACCCATGCCGGCGCCTTGATCGTCCTGCTTCTGGTGGCGGCGGCCCTGGGTTGGAGAAAAGAAAGGCCGGGAACCTCGGGAGCGCGCCTTGCGACGCTGGCCGCCTGCGCGATCACCCTGGGGCTCTGCTTCGAGAGCAAACGCTTCGTGGACTACCTCGCGCCCTTCCTGGCGCTCGCTGCCGGGCTCCAGCGGCCGAGACTGCCCGCGGCTACGAGAGCGGCGCGAATCGCGACCTGGGGGTTCTGCGCGCTGGCGGCGCTCGCCCTCGCTTTCAACCTTCCGCGCGCCTGGAGACAGGGAAACGCCTCGATTGCGCCCCCGGCGAGCTTCGAGCAGATGGCGGCGGTCATTCGCGAGAGAGTCCCGCCCGGCGCCATGATCGTGACCGAGGACCTGATTCAGTCCGGCGTCCTGTGGTCCTATGTGCCCGAATACCGCTTCCCGTGCGCGTACGACCCTTCACTGCTCTACCTGGCAAACGAGCAGCTCTTCTGGCGGTGGTACCACGCGGTCGCCGAGGGGCGCGAATGCGCCGACAGGGAGTGCGTGAAGGGTTCCGCCAGCGCCGAGGCCGTCGCAAAGGCGGTTGAGGCCTTTGGCTCGGAGTGGTTCTTTTCCTTCTATCCGCGGACGGGGTTCACGGTCCTGCAACTTCTGGCGCGTGACCGGGACCGCTTCGAACTGGTCGGCACCGCGCCTTCGAACGTAGGGCGACTCAGTCTGTGGCACGTCAAGCCTCGGCCTAGGACGATAGGCGGGTCCCTGGGGCCCACGGAGTCGGGCCTCCCACGATGAGCTTCACCGACGCCGCCCAGCTTCCCGTGCCGTCGACGCGGCGCCAGGTGCTCCTGGCGGGGTCGATTGCCGCGGCGGTTGCGCTGCTGGTGATGTCCGGCGTCGACGGGCTGGGCGATACCGACCCCGCGCGGCATCTGCGTTACGCGAACGAGCTGTGGAAGAGCGGTTTTCGCCTCAGCGGTCACCCCTTCCTGCCCTTCACCGTGCTCGGCAGGCAGTCGGTCGACCTCTGGTGGGGCTTCCACGTGCTACTGGTCCCCTTCACCGCGCTGGGCATCGAGTGGGGCGCTCGCGCAACGGGCCTTTGCATCGCCTTTGCGAATGCGGCGACCTTCACCTTCGTTCTGCGGCGGTTCGGCGCGCGCCACGCCTGGGCGTTCGCGGTGCTGCCTCTGGTCGGGTCGGAGTTCTACCTGGCAAGGGATTGGCTCGCGCGGCCGAGCCACCTGACCCTGCCACTGCTGTTTCTGAGCTTGGCCGCGGGGACCGGTGCGCTTCCCGCGGCGACCAGCGCCGGGGCCTCGTTTCTGCATGCGCTCGTCCACATGTCCTCGCCGCTGTCCGCCTGTTTCGCGGCGTTCGGCGCTGCGCTCGGTGACCGCCGTTCGCTGCGCTCGCGGGCGACGGTCGTCGCGATGTCGCTGCTCGGCCTCTCGCTCGGGTACCTGGTCCGCCCGGACCGCGCGCACTACCTCGCTGTGGCGCTGAACGTGTCGTTGGCGGCGACCTCGGGGTTCTCGAGCGGCATGCTGCCAGAGACCGGGCAAGAGCTGCTGCCGATGCGATGGAGCGAGTACGCGCGCGAAGTGCTTCCTCTCGCCGCCTTGCTCGCAATCGCGCTCGTGGCCGGGCGAAGGCGACCGCGGACGGGTTCCCCCGGAACCCGCCGCGTCAGCCTCGGCCTGCTGGCAATCTTCGCCCTCGCGCCGGCGCGGAACGGGCGGTGGGACGACTATCTCGTCCCCGCGCTGGCAGTCGCCTGCTGGTGGCCGGCCGACCCAGGGTGGCTTCCCGATCGTCGCCGCCTGGCTGCAGCCGCGATCGGGGCGCTCGGCATGGCCCACCTCGCATACGTGACGTCCGATATCTGGAAGCAGCTCGACCGCGCTTTCCCACCCTTGAGGTACGTCGACCAGCTGGCTGGCGCCGTGCGTGCAAACGTCGAGCCTCGGTCGGTGCTCTTCACCGACGACACCTTCCTCGGCGGCACGCTGTACGGCAGCTTGCCCGAGTATCGGTACGTGACGGCGTACGATCCGTCGCTGCTCTATCTGGCGTCGCGCCAGGACTTCTGGCGCTGGGCACACGCGACGTACGACAGCGCCGACTGCGACCAGCCTTCAATCGCAGACTGCCCGGGCGCAGCCACCGGAGCGCCTGCGTTGGCGCGCGTGATGCGGCATTTCGGGGCAACATGGGTCGTCTCGCGCGGTCACCATGGCCCGTCGGGGTTGCTCGCCACCCTGGCGAGCTCGCCGGAGTGGTTCGAGCTGCGCGGCCAGGCGCTCGGCCCAGGTTCGTTCCTGTCGCTCTGGCACCTCAAGGTTACGCCCAACGCCCAGGGAGCGCAGGACCTGGCGGAGCCACGCTGAGCGCAGCACATTGGCTTGCCTGGCCTCGCCGGACCGGGGCATAAACACGGGTCGCACGCATGAAGGTCCTCGTCAGTGGCGGCAGTGGATTCATCGGGAGCGCCATCGTCCGTGCGGCCCTCAATCGCGGCTGGCAGGTGGGTGCCGTCGCCGGTCGGGGTGGACCGAAGGGCGCGGTCCCTCAGGTCGAGTGGCGCAGCCTGGAAAGCTGGAGAACAGCCTCGCCGAAATTCGACGTGCTCATTCACGCGGCCGCGCTGCGCCACCGTCACGGAATCGACCCGGCCGAGTACGAGCGCGCAAACGTCGCGCTGACCCGCGAGGTGCTCGAGCTCGCGCGTGAGCGCGCCGGCCGCTTCGTCGAAATCTCTTCCATCGCGGTCTACGGCTGGCCGAAGGAACTGCCCATCGACGAGACGTTTCCGTCGGCCCCGGTGAACCGCTACGGCGCCAGCAAGGTCGCCTGCGAACAGTTGGTGCGCGCCAGCGGCCTGCCGTTCACCATCGTCCAGCCTTCCATCACCTACGGCCCTGGCGACACCAACGGCATGATGGACAAGATTCTGCGCATGGTGGCGCGGGGGTTCTTCGTCGTGCCAGGGCTGGGGCGAACCCGCGTGCAGCTCGTCTACGTCGAAGACCTGGCGCGGCTGGTGCTGGACGCGTCGGGTTCAGAGTCCACTCTCGGTCAGACCTTCATCTGCACCTACCGGGACCCGATTCGGGTCGCTGACCTCGTTCGGCTGGTCTCGCGCACCGTGGGCCGCTGGGTTCCCACCGTTGGGCCGCCCAAGCGCCTGCTGTCGGCCGCGGCGGTGGGCATGGAGTGGCTCGAGGCGCGCGGCCTGCTCGGCGGGAAGGAACCGCCGGTGACGCGCGAGAAGCTGGCAACCATCTCCGTCGATCGGGCCTATCGCATTGACCGGATGCGCCAGCTACTCGGAACCGAACCGCGGGTCGGGTACGAGGAAGGCATCGTGAAAACCGCACGCGCCCTGGGGTTGGCATGAAGCAGCTCTTTCCAAGTTGCGATGTCGGGCTGGGGACCGCCTACGAGCGCGTCGCCGTCTATCGCCTCTTCGACCGCTGGCTCGGTGGCCGTGGAATCAAGACAGCCTGCGAAGGTCCGGTCGACGGCATGGCGGGCATCGGCGGACTGCACCTGCTCTCGCTCGCGCGGACCGGCGCCCAGGTGACCGTTTACCTGCCTGACGAGGCGGCCCTGGAGG
>JAHFDQ010000323.1 GCA_023248915.1 Archangiaceae bacterium
GGTTCTCGGACAGCACCTTGTAGACGTCGTCGAGCATCTTGAACGACTGCGGCTGAATCACCGCCTGGTCGGTCTCGAACATAATCTCGCCCCGCACGCGGATTCGGTCCGACTCGAGCACCACCTGCGCCTTCTCGGGCAACGGGCAGCCCTCGTTCTCGGCGGGGCCGGGCTGGTCGGGGCACTTGTCGGCCATGTCGGGAATCTTGTCGTTGTCGCGGTCGGGGCAGCCGTCGAGGTCGGCCGGGCCGGGCTCGGTGGGGCACTGGTCGTCCTTGTCGAGCACGCCGTCCCTGTCGGTGTCGGGCCACGGGCAGCCCTGGTTCTCTACGGGGCCGGGGACGTCGGGGCACTTGTCCTGGCTGTCGATGATGCCGTCGCCGTCGCGGTCGGTGACGCGCTCTTCGTACACGAGGCCGAAGAGCGCGCGGAACGTCTCGCGGCCATAGCCGGTCTGCGTGCCGAGGCCGCGCCCGAAGCTGAGCTGGGCGCCCCAGTTGCCGAAGAGCCGGGCCCGAGCGCCGACCAGCAGTTCCCACGGCGTTTTCAACGAATCGGCCTGGTCGAGGGTGAAGGGCCGTTCGGTGGGAGTGGCCAGGTGCATCTCGGCGAGCAGCTTCACGTCGTACAGCGTCAGCTTGTTCGCCACCACGGTGAAGTCGGGCGCGCCGAACACCACGCCCGCCCCCATGGTGAATTCGTTGCCGACGTACAGGTTCAGGTACTGGCCCGGATTGGGTCTCAACCGGTAGCCGAGGTTTCCCAGCACCTTGATGCGCCCCTGGGCGAACGTGCGCTCGACGGCGAGGCGGGGAGCAAAGACGACGCCGACGTCTCCCAGGAAGCTGTTGCCGTCGCCAGTGGGCAGGCGCACCTCGGCGATGCCCGCCACCGAGACCGGGAAGCGTTCCTGCGTGAGAATCGCCACGCGGGGCAACAGGCGCAGGTCGCCCAACCCCGCGGGCGCGACGCCCTTCTCGGGAAAGCCGTTGTCGCGCAAGAGCGCGAAGTTGTCCGCCTGGTACACCGTGACCGGGAGGTCGAGGGCGAGCTCGAGGCGGGGGAACAGCGTATAGGCGCCGAGTAGCCGCAAGTCGGTGCGGAACGGAATCAGGTTGCCCAGCTTCTGGTCGCCGAGCTTCAACGCGAGCGTGTCGACGTTCAGGTCGAGGAGGGCGGCGAAGCGCCAACTGCGAAGGGTGGACAGCTCGGCGCCTTCCAGCGCGAGGCCGCTGTCCATGGCGGCGGTGGCCTTGATGGGCACGGTGTCGAAGCCGCGGGTGGACGGGTCGGCGGCGAGGCTCGCGCCGCAGGCCAGCAGCGTGAACGCCACGGCGAGTCGGGGTGCGGCGCGGTTCAGCATCGGCCCCTTAGGCATGGACTGGCCCTGAGCCTGCTTATAGCCCCCACACTGAGGGTCCGGAAGAAACGGGCCGAGCTAGCCTCGCGTCGGCCGCGGCAGGGGAACGGCCAGCTCGATTGACACTTGCCACCGAGGTCCCAAGCGAACTTGCAGTCGATCTCAGCCGCGCGCTTGAGCTCGGTCCCTAGAATGTTCTGCCAAGACGCTCCGCCGCTCGGAAGGGCTGAGCTTCAACCACCCGGTCAAGGGTCGGGGGCGGGTGTGGTACCCGGCAGTGACCGTCCGGATTCCGCGCCGGATGAACTCGGACTGGGACACGCCCTCGCGCTTGCTCGCGGCCCGGAGGGCCCGTTCATCCTCAGGGGTCAGCACGACCGTGGTTCGTCGCGACGCCATTTCCTCCAAATACCAAGGAGAGGCGCCTCGTGCCACGCAGAGCTGCCCGAGCCTCGCCCCGTCCCTCGAGCGTCACCGAGGGCGCACTTCCATGCCGAGCGCCTCGGCGTTGTCTCGGACGCGCTGGTCGCACGAGAAGACGACTACCTCTTCCACTTTCTCGTGCCAGAGAAGGGCGGTGGCGACATGCAGCGCGTCCAGGGCGCGAATCGGTTCGACCGGGAACACGCCGCGCCCCCTCAGCAGTACGCCGTCGTCGATGGGGCGAATCGCCCACGAACCTTCCACCTCGCGAAGCTTCTGCCGAGCGCTCCGCAGGAGCCGACGGTCGAGCCGGCCTTCGTGCTCAGCCCACCACAGGGTGCGGTGGGCCTCGAGGAAGGTCAGCGACGAGGTGATGACTCGCTTCATTTTCCCGAGGCTCGCCTCGAGAGCGGCGTCGCCCTCGAAGAGGGCCCGAATCAGCGCGCTGGTTTCGACGTACCCGGTGGCCACGGCGTTTCCCCTCTGACGGAATCGAGCAGGCGCTGAGCTTCGCCACGCCGGGCCCCGAGGCCCTTCCAATTCTTGAGGGGCCTGGCCTTGGGCGTCCTCGGCGGTCTGAGGTCTCCCCGCTCGATCATCCGGGCGATCTTGCTCGCCGGAGTGTCGTCGACCGATTCGGGCGCCGGCCGGACCTCGGCCACGACTTCGCCGTGCTCGGTGAGCAGGACGATCTCGCCCCGCTTCACGCGCCGGAGGTAGGCGCTCAGGTGCGCCTTGAACTCGCGGATGCCTGCCTTCGACATGCCGGTACGGTAGCAATCCGAGACTACATTCTCAAGATGTAGTCACAGCACGCGCGGGGGCTACCGTTCCATGAAGTCGCGAGCGGCCTTCACCTCGACGGCGCCGGGGCTCACCGGCAGGGCCTGCGTGGCAATGGCCTTGTCCTCGGCCAGAACCTCGGCCGGCTTCGGGCTGGGGTAGGCGATGGGCGAAGGCGCCTGGTTGGAGAGGACCTTGGCGAGCGCCTGGGCGTCCTTGGCGACGAAGACGAAATTGAGGCCGTCGCTCGACAGGTGGCGCTTCACCGCGGCCAGCATCGCCTCGGGTGTCAGCTCGGCCAACGCCTTCCGGTAGCCGTCGAGAAAACCGGGGGTGCCGTAGAAGGCCTCGTCGATGGCGTAGCCCAGGCGGCGCTGGTCGGTCTGTTCCCAGACCCGCGTGTAGCCGATGAGAAAGCCCCGGGCGATCTCGAACCGGTCGTTCGGGGCGGGCTTGGAGGTGAGGGCGTTCAGGAAGTAGACGGCCCCTCGGGCGGCGAACAGCGCGTTCTGGGGTTCGACCGGCCGAATCCAGATGGAGAAGTCCTGCTGCGATCGGCCGACGTTCAGGGCCGGCAGGCTGCTCCAACCGTCTTGGTGGAAGTGCTCGGCGTAGGCGTAGTCGCCGTAGTTGAGGCCGCGCTTCTCGCGAAGCTCGGTGAAGAGCACGCCGTGGAACTGGCGGTGCTCGCCCAGGTACGAGGCGGCGAAGGCGACGGCGTAATAGTCGGGGTCGTCGCGGCGCAGCGTGAACGAGGCGCCCATCGACTCGGCGGCGGACAGGGTGTCGCGTTCGATCACCCAGGCCTTGCCGTGCACTCCAGGAGCAGGGGGCAGCTTCACCGCCGGAGCGCCGGTGGCGGGGAGCGCGGCCAGGCGGTCCTTCAGTCGCTTTTCCAGCGCGGCGTCGACGGCGCCGGCCAGGCCGACCACCAGCCGGTCCTGGGTGAAGACGGTCTTCCAGTGGGCCTTCACGTCGTCCAGGGTGACGGCCTTCAGCCCCTCGACGGTGCCGCCGTTGAAGTGGGCGTAGGGGTGGCCTTCGTACAAGAGCGCGTCCAGGGCCACTTTGCCGAGCGACTCGTCGTCCTGCCCGCGGAGCTGGTTCACGATGGCGTTGACGGCGTCGGTGCGCAGCCGGTCGAGCTCTTTCGGGTCGAAGCGGGGCTCGAGCAGCACGTCGGTGAAGATCTTCAAGAACGCGTCGAGCCGGTCGCGGTGCACGCGCCCCTCGAAGACGGTGAATTCCTTGTCGGTCGTGGCGGACAGCTCGGCGGCCATCGGGAACAGCGCGTCGAGCAACTGCGACGACGACAGCGCGCGGGTGCCGCCCTGGGCCATCAGGTCGGCGGTCAAGGCGGTGAGCCCTTCCTTGCCCTTCGGGTCGTCTACCGCGCCGGTGTGGAAGACGAGCCGGAAGCTGACGATGGGCTTGCCGGCCACCGGCTGGAGCACGGTGAACAGGGGCGGCGGCGCCTTCAGCGGCCGCGAGGGCAGTGGGACGGCTGCGGCAACCTGAGGCACAGGAGCGGGCACCGGGGCCCGCGGCGCATCGGGAACGGCGACCGCCCGCTCGAGGTCCACCCTCGAGGCGTCGCGGACGTCGGTCGGTGCGAGGGTGATGCAGGCCAAGCACGAGCCGCAGGCGATGGCGAAGGCGAGGCGCTTCACGGCTGGCCCGCCTTCTCCGCGGCCGGTTTGGGCGTCAGCGTCAGCACGGTCCGGTTGGAGTCGGTGAGGTGGCGCTTGGCGAAGGCCGAGACCTGGGCCGGCTTGACCTGGGCGATGGCCTGGTACAGCGCGTCGACCGACCCGGGGCCGCCGAGCACGCCGCCGAAGTAGGCGAGCTGCATCGCGACGTGGTCCGCCGTCTCGAGGCCCATCAACAGCGAGTAGCGCAGGTTGTCCTTGATGTCCTGTACGCGCTTGGCGTCGAGCTTGCCCGAGACGGCGTCGCGCACCGCGGCGTCGAAGGCGGCCTGCACCGCCGCGCGGTGGCGCTCTTCCTTCAGCGTGGCGGTGAGCGAGAAGAGCGACGGGTCGCGATGTTCGCCGTACCCCGTCGAGACCGACTCGCAGAGCTGCTGCTCGAGCACGAGCTGCTTGTAGAGCGGGCTGGTGGGGCCGGCGAGGTAGGCCGAGAGCACCGACTGCACGGCGCCGTCGGTGAGGCTCATTCCGGCCGAGGGCGTGTGCCAGGCGTGAAGGTGCCGCGGCAGGGTGGGGGTCGCCCAGTCGACGTGCACCTGCCGGGCCTCTTTCTGAGCCGGCTCGGCGGGGATGACGAGCTTCGCGGCCTTGCCCTGCCATGACCCGTAGCCCTTCTCCACCCAGGCCATCAGCTTCGCGTCGTCGAAGTCGCCGACCACGAAGACGAGGGTGTTGTCGGGCGTGTACCAGCGCCTGAAGAACTCGCGCGAGTACTCGAAGTAGCCCGGCATCTTCTTGATGTCGTCGTAGAAGCCGAGGGTGGTGTGGCGGTAGGGGTGGACCTTGAAGGCGGTGGCGGCGAGCTCTTCCTCCATCTTCAGGCCCGGGTTCGCGGCGTTCTTGTGGTACTCGCCGAGCACCGCCTTGGCCTCGGTCTGGAAGGTGGCCTCGGAGTACTCGAGGTTGCGGAACCGGTCGGCCTCGAGCTCGACCAGCTTGTCGAGCGACGTCGACGGGCCGTTGACGAAGTAGACGGTGACGTCGTCGGTGGTGAAGGCGTTCTCGCTGAAGCCGAGCCGGCCGAGCAGCGCGTCGCGGGTGCCCTCGGGCCACGCCTTGGTGCCCTTGAACATCACGTGCTCGAAGTAGTGGGCGAAGCCGGTGTGGTCGGCCTCGACCTCGTTGCGCGAACCCACCCGCACCACCGTGTAGTACGACACCAGGCCGGGCGACTCGAAGGGCACGCGCACGACGCGCAGCCCATTGGGCAGGGTGGCGACCTTCAGCGGGTAGGGGAAGAAAGTCTGGAACTTCTGAGCGGCGGCGGTGCCCGCCCACGTGAGCACGGCCAACCCTACGAGAACCCCCCGGAATCTCATGGGGTGACGCTCTAGACCTGCACACCCCGTGGCCTCAAGTAATTCTTGGCCCGAGCGGTTATGTTGTCGGCCAACGAAAGGGGGCGACCTGGCTTCGACGGGGGCAAGGAAACCTTAAGACGCGTGTCGAGCTAGCCTGAAGCTCGTAAATCCATTGGGCAGACTCACAAAAGCCAACGACAACGTTGAGCTCGCACTCGCTGCCTAGCGTAGCGTAGTGCGCGGTCCTCCCGGTCTCGGCCCGTGGGCTGGGGTAGGGCCGTCATAATGCGGGCTGGCTTCCTTCGGCGCTCGGGCCGGAAGAGGCGAGAGCACTCCCGAGACCGGGTCGCGGGCATCCAGTCCGCGGGAGGCCAGCGACCCTAAATCAATCCGCGGGCTACACACGTAGAGTCGAAGGGTGGAAGGCTTCCGGACGAGGGTTCGATTCCCTCCGCCTCCACAGCACCGGCCCGGCAATCTCCAGGGGTTGCCGGGCTTCTTCATGTCCTACATGCCCACTGTGCCGCTCCGACGTCTGGGGCGCCGCCTGCGCCTCGCCCGGAGTCGGTTGGTCGAGCACCTGGACCGCGCGCTCCTTCACCTCGGGCGACAGGTGCGCGTACCGCATCGTCATCTCAATCGAGGCGTGGCCCACGCGCATCGCCCCGTTTGCTCGACTGAGGTGGATCCCGAGCCGCACACGAGAGGGACACTTGCACCCGACTCGCAGTGTGCGTAGCATAAAGGTTACGGTGAGGTCATCGATGAGGACCAAGACTAGCTTCGACCGCTTCTTCGACAAGCAGATGAAGGACCGCAAGTTCGCGGCCGCTTACCGCAAGGCTCGCGCGGAGGTCGACGCCACCGACAAGCTCATTCGTGCTCTCGATGCAGTCCGCGTTCTGGGCGGCATCAGCAAGGCAGACCTTGCTCGGAAGATCGAGGCCAAGCCCGAGATACTCCGCCGTCTCTTCACGGCTGAGCAGCCGAATCCGACCCTGAACACGGTAATCAGGCTGGCCACCGCGCTCGGATACCACCTCAAGCTTGTGCCCAATGACGGCCACCGCGCTGGCAGCAGGGCGGTGCCCCGCGTTGCGGCTGCGCACCACGTACGTCAACGGTGAGGCTCTATTTGGCGACGCTTCTGGGATTCCGAGCCAGGTACTCGTTGCCAAGCTTGCGCACGGCCTCGTAGTCCGCCTTCGCGAACGTTGTCCGGAACGCCTTCTCCATTCCCGTGATGAGGACCAGACTTGGCCCGCCAAGCCCGTTGCCGTGCCCGTCACGTTCGAGCAGGCAAAACAGGCGGTAGTGACGACGCTTAGGTCCATCGACGCGGATCTCGTAGAAACCCGCGGTCGGCGTCATTCACCGCCTCGACGGCGCCGACTTCTTCGTGCACGACGCCCGCGCTGTCTTCGGCGAGCTGCTGCTCGACGAAGGCCAGGTGGACGGGTTCCTGGCCGACGAGCGGGCCCGCGGTTGGGTTCAGTAGAGCGTCGTGGCGAGCCGAGAGGACCGAAGTTGGGCGATCAGCTCGTGGTCGGTGGTGTGCAGGCGGGCTCCCAGCTCTAGCGCCGTCGCCGCGGCGAAGCCGTCGGCGAGAGACGTTGGCAGGCGCGCCACCCTGCGCACGACCGCTTCGTCGGACACATGGAACTCCACCCCGTGACCGCGGAGC
>JAHFDQ010000043.1 GCA_023248915.1 Archangiaceae bacterium
AGGTTGCTGGTTGCGGTCGACATGAAGGGGAACAGCCCCAACAGGTTCGCGAAGAGGATGAAGAAGAACGCCGACAACAGGAAGGACGTGTAGCGCGGCCCTTCCTCGCGGCCGATGTTCTTGATGGCAATCTCGTCGCGGACGAACAGCACCAACAGTTCGAACAGGTTGGCCGCGGTGCCGTGCGGCACCAGCTTCGACTTGTCGCGGTGCGAGCCGCCGAGCACCGACAACAGCAGAATCGCCGACGCCAGCCACAGCATGAACAGGTGCTTCGTCGGCCTCAAGTCGACACACCCGGCGAACAGGTGGTCGAACGTGCCGAGCTCGTGCACGTCGGCCGGGCAGGCCCCCGGCTTCGTCTCGAAGCGCAGGAAGCCGAACGTCTTGCCCAGGTCGAGCTTGAGGTTGTGGCCGGTGTAGAAGGGCGGCGGAACGTCGAGCTCGTAGACCGAGTTGTTGGCGACGTGGTGGAAGATGGTTTCGGCGACGCCGTGCTCTTCCTCGTGAGCCTCGCCAGCTTCGGCCCCGTGCCCGGCGGCCACCGCCTCTTCATGGGCCCAGGCCGGAAGCGCCCACAGCGCCAAGGCCAAGAGCCCCACCGCGAACTTCGCCAGCCTCTTCGACGTCGCCACTCGCAGCCTCTCTACACGCCCGGACCGAGCCGCTTGCGCTCGGCCACCACGTAGCTGATTTCCGACCACTGCAGTACCAGGTACAGCCCGAAGAAACCCAGCGTGAAGCCCCAGGTCGCTCCGTCCTGCCGCAACACTCCCCAAAGCCCCGCGGCCACCAGCACCGCCCGAAGCCCGAACACCCCCGCCACCGCCCCCAGCGCGTGGTTCGTCGACTTCGCCACCGCCCACCGCTTCAGCGGCAGGGCCACCGCGCCCGACAATGCCGCCGCGCCGCAGCCCACCAGCGCGCCCAATCGAGCCCCGGGCGACATCGGCAAGAACGCCGACAGCGCCAGCGCCACCCCCGCCACCCCGCCCGACAACCCCGCGTACCACCCGAACGGCGCCCGAGCCGACTCGGCGCTCACCGCTTCTTCCCCAGCCGCTGCACGTCGTGGATGAAGCCGTAGAAGCCCACCGAGATACCCACCACCGACAGCGACACCAGCAACCAGGGGGCGGTGCCCAGCCACCGGTCCAGCAACATGCCCCCCAAGACGCCCACCGCGGCGCCGCTCGCCATCTTCGACGCCGCCGACAGGTACGGGCTCGCGGCCTGAAGCTGCCTGGCCGCCTCTGAAAGCTCGTCGCCCTTCTTCTCGGCCACCCTGGGGCCTCACCGTCCCAAAAGCGCGGCGGGCTTACCAAGAGCGTTCTGGGCGCGCAACGGCAATTAGCCGCGCAGCGACAGCCACGCCCAGACGACGGCGAAGCCCACGCCCACCGAGGCCAGGTACGTCGTCACCGCGAGATAGAGAAAGCGCGTGCGCCCAGTGGTGTCGTAGGCCGAGGTGTCGACTCCCTCGCCGGCCTCGTCGCCCGGGGCAGCCCCTTCGATTTCCTGCAACAGCGACACCTCGACGGCCGGCTCTTCCGCGGGCAGGGCGACGCCGAAGCCGACCCGGGTCGACCCGGAAGGCACCGGCGGTCCGGCGGGGCGCGTCGGCGCGCTCTGGGGCCCGCCCAGGCCGGGGTCGGTCGTCTCTTCCAGCGGCCCCTTGGGGGCGGGCTGTTCCATCCGGTGCTCGAAGGCCAGGGCGGTGGGCGGCACGATGGCCGGCGCGTCCCGCCTGTCGGTGGTCTCGTCGGTGAAGGGGTTGCCGCGCAGGGTGGCCTCGAGCAGCGCGTCCTCGGCGGCCTTCTCGCGCTGGAAGACGGCGGACAGCTCGGCGCCCAGGTCGCGCTCGGTGACGTCGGGAGCCAGAATTCGCCGCAGCCGCGACAGCTCGGCGCCGAACTCCGCCGCGTCGGCGTACCGGTCTTTAGGGTCTTTCGAGAGCGCCTTCAGCACCGCCTCGTCGATTTCGGCCGGCAGGTCGGCGAAGTGCTTCGACGGCGCTTCCCAGGACGGGTTGGCGGCGCGCCGCCAGCGCTCGACCGGGTCGCCCTTCTGCGGCAGCACGTGCCAGGCGAAGAGTTCCCACAGCACCACTCCGGCCGAGTAGATGTCGGCGCGGCGGTCGACCCCCTTCTTCTTCGCCTGCTCGGGCGCCATGTACGTCAAGTTGCCGATGACGATGCGCGGGGCGGTCTGCTCTTCCTTCAGCGTCGACTGCGCCGCGCCGAAGTCGATGATTTTCACCTCGCCGCGGTAGCTGATGCAGACGTTGGCCGGCGACAGGTCGCGGTGCACCAGGTGCAGCGAATCGCCCGACTCGTCCTTCGCCTCGTGCGCGTAGGCCAGCCCCTGGCAGATGAGCTCGCCCAACAGCAGCACCTGCCCGAGCGGCAACCGCTGCTTCCGCTCGCGCAGCCGCTTGGTGAAGCGCGAGATGGTTTTCCCCTGCACGTACTCCATGGCGAGGAAGTACTCGTCCTCGACCTCGCCCATCGCGTAGACGCGGGCGATGTTGGGGTGGTTCAGCCGCACCACCACCTTCGACTCGTCGAGAAACCGGCCCACGAAGGCGCGGTTCTCCGACAGGTGGGGCAGCACCTTCTTCACCACCAGCGCCCGAGGCGGCGCGCTCGCCTCTTCGCGCGCCAGGAAGACTTCGCCCATGCCTCCGGCGCCGATGCGCCGAATCAGCGTGTACGGCCCGAAGGGGACCGGCGCCTGGGGGCTGATTTCAGGCATGCGAAATCTAGAGTGCGGCGAAGGCCTGCTTCACGGCCAGAAGCGTATGCGCAATCTCGGCCTCACCGTGCGCCAACGAGACGAAGGCCGACTCGAACTGCGACGGCGGCAGGTACACCCCCCGGTCGAGCAGCTCGTGAAAGAACCGGCCGAACCTCGCCGTGTCCGCCCGCTTGGCCGTCGGGTAGTCGAAGACCGGCAGGCCGGTGAAGAAGGCCGTCCACATGCTGCCCACCCGGTTGACGGTGAGCGGCACCCCCACCCCGGCCGCCGCGGCGGCGATGCCTTCGGCCAGGCGCCGGCTCGTCGCTTCCAGGCGCTCGTAGGTGCCAGGCCGGGCCAGCTCTTTCAGGCAGGCGATGCCGGCGGCGACCGCCAGCGGGTTCCCCGACAGCGTGCCCGCCTGGTAGATGGGTCCCTCGGGAGCAATCTTCGCCATCAAGTCCTTCCGCCCGCCGTAGGCGCCCACCGGCAGGCCCCCGCCGATGACTTTGCCCATCGTGGTCAGGTCGGGAGCGACTCCGTAGAGCGCTTGCGCGCCGCCCTTGGCCAGCCGGAAGCCCGTCATCACCTCGTCGAAGATGAGCAACACGCCGTGGCGGGTGCACAGCTCACGCAGGCCCGACAGGAAGCCGGCCTTCGGCACCAGCACTCCCATGTTGCCCACCACCGGTTCGACGATGACGCAGGCGAGGTCCCGGCCGCGCTTCGAGAGCATCGCCTCGACCGCGCCCAAGTCGTTGAAGGGCACGGTGAGGGTGAGCTGGGCCAGCGCCGCGGGCACCCCGGGCGAGTCGGGCAGCCCCAGCGTCTCGACGCCCGAGCCCGCCTTCACCAGGAAGGAGTCGCCTGCGCCGTGGTAGCAGCCTTCGAACTTCAAGAGGCAGTCGCGCCCGGTGGCGCCGCGCGCCAGCCGCACCGCCGCGGTGGTGGCCTCGGTGCCCGACGAGACCAGCCGCACCTTCTCGACCGACGGCACCGTCTGGCAGATGAGCTCGGCCAGCTCGACTTCGCCGGGGTGCGGGGCGCCGAACGAGCTGCCGGTGCGCGCCGCCGCCGTCACCGCCTCGACCACCGGCGGGAAGCAGTGGCCGAGGATGAGCGGCCCCCACGAGCCGACGTAGTCCACGTAGCGGTTGCCGTCGACGTCGGTCAGCCACGCGCCTTCCCCCTGCCGGAAGAAGACGGGGTCGCCTCCGACGCCCCGGAAAGCCCGTACCGGAGAGTTGACTCCGCCGGGCATCAGCGTGCGGGCGCGGCCAAACAGCGTGCTGCTCGTCGTGCGGTCCATGAGGGCCGGGAATATCACGAGCGGCAGGGAGCGCGGCTCAGTTCACCCCGGGCGGGCCGGGCTCATCGGCTCCACTCATCCGGGGCGAGCCGTTCTCCTCGGCCCCGTTCGCCCCGAGCGAGCGAAGCGTGTCGAGGGCGTTGCTCGACTGGCGATGCGGGCGAACCATCACTGCGCCCGCGCCGGGTCCTTCGCCTTTCGGCCGGGCTCGGCCTGGCCATCGGACGGGCGCATCTGCGCCTCGCGCGCCGCTTCCTCGGCGGTTCCTCCCGCCGCTTCGGCCGACGTCTTGGCCACCGCGGGGGGCGGCGTGTCGCGGTCGAAGGCCACGGCTTCGTCGCCGATGCGCCGGGGCGTCGTCGAGCGCATGCGCTTGCGCACCCGGGCGATGGCCCCTTGCACTACCGACGGGTCAGGGTGGCGGCGGAGCGCTTCCACCCAGGCCTCGATGGCCTTCTCCAGCTCTCCGCCGTCGGCGCGCAGCTTGCCCAGCTCGTAGAGCGCGTGAGGCTGCAGCTCGGAGTCGTGGAACTTCTCGACCAGTTCCTGGAACACGCGCATCGCGTCCTGCCGCCGGCCGTCCATCATCGCCAGGGCCTGGCCGCGCAGCAGCATGGCGTCGTCCACGAAGGTCGAGGTCTCGTACTTGTTCACCAGGCCGGCCACCTCGATTTCACACTGCTGGTAGTCGCCCAGCTCGAAGTACAGCTTGGCCACCTGGTAGCCGAGCTCGGCGGTCTGCGGCGGGTTACGCGCGATGGCGGCGGTCAGCTCGTTGATGGCGCCGCGCACGTCCCGGTAGTGCGTCCGCAGAATCTCGGCCAGGTGGATTCGCCCCTCGAGCGTCTCGGGCGCCTCGGGGCACTGCTGAATCAGCTCGCGGTACACCTCGACCGCGCGGCGCATGTCCCGCTGCTCGAGGTAGTAGACGTCGGCGGCTCCCCGTAGGGCGCGGGCCCGGTACACCCGCGCCTCGGGCGAGTCGTCCCGCTCGAGGGCGTCCAGCGCCAGGCGGTATTCGCGAAGCGCTTCCTCGGGCCGCTTCTCGAAGACCGCGTCCTTCGCCGCGCCCAGGTGCGCGGCCGCGCCCTGCTTGCAACCGGAAAGCGCCAGCGCGGCCGCCGCCGCCAGCGCCAGAGTTCGCGCCGTCACGGGCACGCCTCGGGCACCGACGTCACGCAGACCGAAACGGCGCAGCGCACGCAGGCCTTCGCCTGGTCCAGCACGTCGTTTGGGCAGTACAGGGTGTTTGAAGGGAGCGGGCACTGGTCTGCCTGCACGCAAGCGAACCCGCCGCCGTCGGCCCGAAGCTGAGGGTCGTCGCGCGTGGAACAGACGCCCGGCTGCGCGCCGCAGGCGGCGAGCCCGGAGGCCAGCACGGAAGAGAGAGCGAGCGCGCGGCGCGAAGACACCCGGGACTTGTAGCCGCAAACCCCTGCCGGGCGGAAGCACCTGCGCGGAGTCGAGCTGCCCCTCGACGTCGCCGCCGAACGGCACCTGCCTGGGTCGAGCGAAGTCGAGACTCTCGGCTACCGCTCCGCCGCCCCTACGGCGCAGGCCCGCCCACCCCGCCCCGGTGCACGAGTGGCGCTCCGGCGCGGAACCGCCGTTCCTTCTGCCGCTCCTGCTGGCGCAGCGCCATTGTCTGAATCGCCTGGTCAGTCGCGTTGACGCACGCCAGGACCGAGACTCTCTGATGCCGTCGCGCCAGCTCGCTCCACTGGTGCACGACCGCCTGGCTTCCGAGCAGCTTCCCCTCGAGCGCGTCGAAGGCCTCATCGAGCGCGCGGCCGTCGCGCTGCACCTGGGCCAGGCTGTCCTTCGCTTCTTGGCTGGGCCCGTAGCAGCTCGCCAACAAGGCCAACCCGGCGAGCCCCCCCTTGCGCATCGCGCCCACCCCCGACCTCGCTCTCCGGTGCGCGGCGTCGAAACGCTGGCAGCCGGAAGCAACCTAGGGACGTGCGAAGGCGCCGACATCCGGCCGCGGGCCAGGGCCACCGTCGGCCGGCGACGGCGGGACTTCAGGGCGCGGGCTTGCGGTGTCGCAGAATGAACTCGCACACCTCGCGGGCGGCGCCGTCGCCCGCCGGCCGCTGCGCGACGTAGTGCACCGCCGCGCGCACCTCGTCGGGGCTCTCGGGAGGCGCGGCCGAGAACCCCACCGCGCGCAACAGCGGCAGGTCGACCAGCTCGTCGCCCATGTAGCCGCAATTCTCGGCCCCCACCTTGAGCTGTTCGAGCAGCCGCTCGAAGTGGGCCACCTTGTCCACGCTGCCGAAGTGCACGTGCTTGATGCCCAGCGACTGCATGCGCATCTGCGCCGAGAGGCTGTCGCCGCCCGAGATGGCGGCCACCTCGAGCCCCGCTTCCTGCAGGCGCTTGATGCCCATGCCGTCGCGCACGCTGTACTCTTGCGTCCAGCCCGACCCGGGCACCCAGAAGATGTGGCCGTCGGTGAGCGTGCCGTCGATGTCGAACACCATCAGCGACAGCTTCGTCACCCGCGCGGCGAGGGCAGCCAGGTCTTGGTTCATCGCAGCGCGCTACTCCTTGGGTACCGCCCGGAGCACGGCCTTGCCGTCCTTGATGACGACCTTGAAGTCGACCGACTTGGCGTTGTGCTGCTTGAGCAGCTCGGGCACCTGCTTGCGCAGCGTCGTCGCCACCGAGTCGTAGGTCAGCTTCGAGGTGTCCTCGTTGCAGCGCTTCTTCGCCTTCACGTAGGCGTCGAAGATGGCCTTCAGCTTGGTGTCCGGGATGGTCGCGCCCGAGCCCACCGGCGCCGGAGGAACTCCCGCCTTCGCCGCCGGGGGAGGCGCCGCGGCCGCCTTCGCGCTCGGGAGAGGAGGAGCAGGCTTCGCGCCGGGACCCGCGACGACTCCCTTGGCGTTGGCGGGAGCGCCCGGGGCGGCCTTGGTACCCGGGCCCGCGATGACCGCGTTCGCCGGCGCCGGGGCGGGACCGACTTCCTCGAACTCTTCCAGTTCCTCGACGGCGGAGGCGTCCTCCGCGCCGTCCTTCTTCTTCGCCGCCTCGGCCTTCCTCTCCGCCGCGGCCATCTTCTTCGCGTGCAGGCGCGCCTTGAAGACGTCGCGGTGGTAGGTGCCGTCTTCCATCTCTTTGATGGTCCGCTGCCACATTCGCTCGTAGCTGAGGAACTTGCTGTAGAGGCTGTTGACCCGAAACTTGATGCCGGTCTGCCGGATGAAGGAATTGCGGAGCGCGTTCAGCCGCTTCTTCAGCGCCTCGTACTGGTGCGTCGGAGGCTTGCGCTCGATGCCCAGGAAGAACTGCTCGTACGCCACCCTCAGCGCGGCGAGGTCCGCCTCGATGGCGTCGCAGTCCTTGGCCGTCTGTTCCTGGTCGGCGAACTTCCGGCCGCCCTCCTGTGCTGCGTTGCTGGCGGCGCGCGAGTCGGGCATTCCACCCGGCAACAAATCAGCACAAGGCGTGGGGGATCAACACCGGCCTTCAACTACGTCGGAACGGCAGCCTCGACCGCCGACGCCGCCCACACCACCCGCCCCTTCCGGACCAGCACCGTGGCGCCCAGGCTGAACAGGCACAGCGAGATGAACTGCGACACGGAAACGTTGAACCAGGCCTCTAACGGCACCTTCTGCGCCAGCGAGTAGGCGCCCAGGTAGTTGAGCAGGCCGTTCAGCGTGCCGCGCTCGACGTCGCCCCGGAACAGCTCGACCGTGGTGCGCAGCATCGCGTAGCACATCAGCCACATGCCGAAAATCTGCCCGTGGAAACGGCGGAACGGGCGCATCGACAACAGGGCCACGAACAGCACCGTCTGCCCCAGCGACTCGTAGAGCTGCGTCGGGTGCACCGGCAGGGTGTGGCCGTGCTGGGCCACCCACTCCGAGATGCGCACCGCGCCCGGCACCGCCTGGTGCGTCACCTGCCCGGTGGCCTCGACCACCCAGCGGCTGTCGGTGGACTGCGACGAATAGGCCAGGCTCGAGGTGCCGGCGACTCCGCCGAAGAGGTTGAGCGCGCCATTGCCGGGGAAGTGGACTCCCAGCTTGAAGCCCTGCTTGGTGACGTCGCCCCAGCAGCAGCCGGCCGAGAAGCAGCCGAGGCGGCCCAGCGCCTGCCCCAGCGACACCGTGAGCATGGCGATGTCGGCCAGCCGCAGGAAGTCAATCTGGTGCTTCCGGGCGTAGATGAACGCGCCCACCGAGGCCCCGATGAGACCGCCGTAGAACACCAGGCCGCCGCCCAGGTCGAAAATCTTCTTGGGGTCGGCCGCGTAGTCCTTCCAGTTGACGATGATGAAGAGCACCCGCGAGCCAATCATCGCGGCGATGAAGACCCAGAAGGCCAAGTCGAAAACTTCGTCGCGCTTCCTCTCGCCTTCCTCGCCAGGCCACTCGCGGGCCGCCAGCCAGGCCGCCAGCGTCACCGCCGAGACGAAGCCGCCGCCCACCAGCACCCCGTAGGTGTGAATGGGAATGCCCTCGCCCTTCCCCTTGCCAATCAGCGGCGCGTACGGGAGCGCGTAGTACATGCCGAGAAACGCCAGCCCCACGCCGATGACGCCGAAGATGGCGGCGCGGGTGATTTGGTCGTTCCGCGTCGGCGGACCGAATTCGCCCGTCTTCGGATTGGGAGGGCCGTGCGCGCCGCGCCAGCCGGCCCAGGCCGCGTACACCACCAGGCCCAGGGCGACCAGGTACAGCACGTCGCGGGAGAAGTCCGTCTGCAGGGCGAATTTGTAGAGAACGGGAATCATGCGCCAGCCACCACCTTCACCTCTTTCTTCTCGCGGCGAACAATGGCGTCCAGCACCAACATTCCGACGCCGATGCAGATGGCCGAATCGGCCACGTTGAAAGAAGGCCAGTAGGCCCGCTCGAACCAGTGGGCCTCGAGGAAGTCCACCACGAAGGCGCGGGACAGCCGGTCGACGTAGTTGCCGAGCGCCCCGCCCAGCACCAGGGGCAGCCCCCAGAGAGCCCACCGCTCGGCCCTGTCGTTGCCCGACAGGCGGCTGAAGTAGAAGCCGATGAGGCAGACCGCGCCGATGGAAACGACGTGGAAGAGCGGCCCCCGCACGTCGGGAGGCAGGTTGCGGAACAGCCCCCACGCCGCGCCCGGGTTCTCGGCGTAGCGAAAGGCGAAGAAGCTGTCGGACAACACCAGCGGCGGCCGCTTGCGGAAGTGGTTTCCGTCGTAGCCCGGGGACGGGGCCGTCGAGAACATGACGCCGAGCCGCTGGCTGACGCCGGGGGCCGCGTCGAAGGCGTCGGTCAAACCGCCGAGCACCCAGTACTTCGTCACCTGGTCGAGGACCACCACCGACAAGGCGACGGCGAGGAGGAGGTAGTACTTGCGAGGCATCCGTGGCGGCTAATTACCCGGTTGTGCCGGCCGAGTCGAATAGGGACGGGAGGGCGGCCGAGCACTCGTCGCAGACCTCGCGGTCCCGGCCCGCCGCCTCGCTGTACTTCCAGCAGCGCGGGCACTTCTGCCCGTTGGCGGCCACCACCTCGACCTGCACCTTGTCGTCGGGAAACACGCCCGCCAGGGCCAGGGGCTGCGCCTTCGGCGACGGTTCGGCCACGAGGTCGACCTGGCTCACGATGAAGAGCGACGGTAGTTCGGCGAGGTTCTGCTCGAGGAACGCGCGCGCCTTGCCGGTCGCCGATACGAGCAGCTTGGCCTCGAGCGAAGCGCCGATGAGCTTGTCGCGCCGGGCGGCCTCAAGCAGCTTCTGCGCCTCGGACCGCACCGCGAAGAGCTTCTCGTAGCGCGCGGCCAATTCGGGCTCGACGCCGGCGCCCGCTTCCGGCAACCCCGCCAGCAAGACCGACTCGGTCCCCGCGCCCTTCAGCAACTGCCAGGCCTCTTCGGACGTGAACGTCATCACCGGAGCGAGCAGGCGCAACAGGTCTCTCGCCACCTGGAACAGCACGGTCTGCGCGGCCCGCCGCGAGGTGCCGGCGGCCTTCCCGGTGTAGAGCCGGTCCTTCAAGACGTCGAAGTAGACGGACGAGAGCTCCATCGCGCAGAAGTCGACTACCGAGTGGTAGACGAGGTGGAACTCGTAGTCCTCGTAGGCCTTCTTCACCTTGGCGGTCAGCTCGTTCAGCCGGCCCTTCGCCCAGCGGTCGAGGGGCAAGAGTTGGTTGTCGGCCACGGAGTCCTTCGCCGGGTCGAAGTCGTAGAGGTTCGACAGCGCGTAGCGCAGGGTGTTGCGGATTTTCCGGTAGCCCTCGGCGAGCCCCTTCAGAATCTGGTCCGACAGGCGCACGTCGTCGCGGTAGTCGCTCGAGGCCACCCACAGCCGCAGCACCTCGGCGCCGTACTGCTTGATGATGTGCTCGGGCGAGACGGTGTTGCCCAGCGACTTCGACATCTTCCGCCCGTCGCCGTCCACCACGAAGCCGTGGGTGAGACAAGCCTTGTACGGCGACCGGCCGGTGGTTCCGACGCCGACCAGCAACGACGAGTGAAACCAGCCGCGGTGCTGGTCCGAACCCTCGAGGTACAGGTCTATCGGAACACGCAAGTTGGGCCGCTTCGCGGCCACCGCGGCGAACGAGCAGGCCGAGTCGAACCAGACATCGAGGATGTCCGTCTCGCGCCGGAAGGCGCTCTTGCCGCACGAGGCGCAGCGGTGTCCCGCGGGCAGGTACTCCGCGACCGGGGTGCGGTACCAGACGCCGGCCCCTTCCTTCTCGATGGCGGCGGCCACCTTCTCCATCATCTCGGGCGACACCACCGGAGTCTCGCAGCCTTCGCAGAGCGCGATGGGTATCGGCACTCCCCAAGTGCGCTGGCGGCTGATGCACCAGTCGGGGCGGCCCTCGAGCATGCCGCGGATGCGCTCGCGGCCCCAGCGCGGCACCCAGCGCACCTTGTCCACTTCGTCGAGCGCCTTCTGGCGCAGGCCGTTCGCCTCGAGCGAGATGAACCACTGGTGGGTGGCGCGGAAGATGATGGGGGCGTGGCACCGCCAGCAGTGCGGGTAGCTGTGCTTCACCTTGTCGGTGGGCCGGTTGAGCAGCGCGCCCTTGTCCGCCAGCAACTGCACCACCAGCGGGTTGGCGTCGAACACCTTCTTGCCGGCCAAGAGCGGCCCGACGGTGTCGTCGTAGCTGCCGTCGTCCTTCACCGGGTTGTAGATGTCGAGCTTGTTCAGGAGCCCGACCTCGTAGTCTTCCTGGCCGTGGCCGGGAGCGGTGTGCACCAGCCCGGTGCCCTGCTCGAGCGTCACGTGCTCGCCGAGGATGACGGGAGAAACTCGGTCGTACAGGAAGTGCCGGTAGGAAAGGCCGGCCAGGTCGCTGCCGGAAGCGAAGGCGAGCACCCGGGTAGGGTCTTCCAGCGCCACCGCGTCGACCGAGCCGCCGCGCAGCGGCACCTGCTTCAGGGCCAGTTGCTCGGGAGCGAGCTCAATCAGCACCTTGGGTAGCAGCTCCTTGGCGACGGCGATGACGCGAGGGCCCAAGTCATAGAAGACGTACTCGAGCTTCGGGTGGACGCAGATGGCGAGGTTGGCGGGCAGCGTCCAGGGAGTCGTCGTCCAGACGGCGAAGGCCACCTTCTTGCCGGCCAGCCGGGGCCAGCGCGAGCCCAAGTCGGTGGACGCGTCGAAGGCGACGTAGACGGAAGGCGACTCGTGGTCCTCGTACTCGACTTCCGCCTCGGCGAGAGCGGTGCGGTCGGTGACGCACCAGTACACCGGCTTCTTCTTCCGGTAGAGGGCGCCGGCGCGGGCGAAGACGGCGAGCTCTCTGACTTCCTGGGCCTCGTAGTCGAAGGACAGCGTCTTGTAGGGTTCGTCCCAGCGGCCCATCACGCCCAGGCGCTTGAACTCTTCGCGCTGGACGTCGATGAACTCGAGCGCGTACTCGCGGCACTTCTCGAGGAACTCGTCCTTCGACATCGCCCGCCGGTCTATTTTCTTCTCGCGGAGCCGCTTCTCGGCCGCCTGCTCGATGGGCAGGCCGTGGCAGTCCCAGCCGGGGATGAAGTCGCACAGTTGCCCGGCCAGGTTGCGGTGCTTGACGACGATGTCCTTCAGAATCTTGTTGAGCGCGTGCCCGGCGTGGAGCCGGCCGTTGGCGTAAGGGGGGCCGTCGTGAAGGACGAAGAGCGGCCGGCCCTGGTTCTTCGCCAGCACCTTGCCGTAGATGCCCTTCTCCTCCCACCAGGCGAGCGTTTTCGGCTCGAGCGCGGTGAGGTTTCCCTTCATCGGGAAGTCCGTCTTCGGCAGGTTGAGGGTGTCCTTGTATTCCGCCATGGCGAGCCGGCCGTAGCACGGGCTCCTCTCCCATTCAAACACGCTCCGGCACCCGGAAACCTGACGAGGTAGGATTAGCCAATGAGGTCGAGCAAGCGGTGTCTGGCGGTATTGTTCCTCCTCGCCGGAGCGGCGCTGGCCGAGGGCAAGAAGCCGTCCCCGGCTCCTCAGAAACCCGGGACGAAGCAGGTCCCGGCGCTGCCCGAGGAAGACCCGTGCCGCGTCCGGTGCATGGTTCAACAGGGTAATTGCATGGCGCCCTGCGTTGCGGGGCCGGACCCCGAGGCGCCGGGGAATCAGAAGCAGGTGATGGCCTGCGTGACGAAGTGCTCCAAAGAAGGCGAGCCCTGCCTCGAGAAGTGCGACCGGGAAGCCGCGAGGAAGGGAACCAAGCGGAGGGCTGCGCCGCAATAGATTCGCCGCGGCAGGTAAGATGACTGCTCTGCCCGGCGGCACGGGCTCGCGGAGGTTTCCTGGATGCACCGACTCTTGAAGCTCGCGGTACTGGCCGCCAGTTGCCCGCTTGTCTTCTCGGCGACGGCTCTGGGCCAGGGTTCCGGTGGCTCACAGTTCAAGCCACACGAAGACACCGAAGGACCGCCCCCGGCGCGGTCGGGGCGCGCGTTCACCGAGGCCGACAAGTGCCGGAACACGTGCGCCCAGGAACAGGCGACCTGCATGACTCCGTGCGCGGCCGCACCTGGCGCTACCGACCCCAAGAATCAGTCGGCCACCATGGCGTGCGTCAGCAAGTGCAGCGAGAAGAGCGCTCCTTGCCTCGAGAAGTGCGACCGCCTCGAGGCGGCCAAAGCCTCGAAGAAGGGCAAGAAGTCCAAGTGAGCTCGTGGTCGCGCATCGCGGCGGTCCTCAGCCTGACGGTATCGGTTCTTGCCTCGGCCGCTGGACGTTCCTGCGCCGACCGCTGCGGCGACGCCCTCGCCCAGTGCATACTGCGCTGCACGGACCAGCGGTGCCCCGTCCAGTGCAACAAGCACTATGACCGCTGTGCTGCCGGCTGTACGCCGGCGCCCATGGGCAAGCTACCCTCGAAGTGCCCCGGTCAGGGCGGGAAGATGGTCCCCTGCCCCGAAGTTCCGAAACCGCCGAGGAAGCAGTAGGCCTCAGGGCGCGGGCGAGAAATCCGGGGGGGGCGGGCGCCGGCTCAGCAGCACCGAGGTGATGCCCTGCGTGCGCCGCGTGCGAAGTCGAATCTCCTCGCGCTCTCGCTGAAACACGTTCGGCTGCGGCTGCTGATACCCGGCGGCACCCAGCGTTTCGTCATAGAACTTGACCACCTCGGCCTCGGGCGCACGGACCTCGTAGGACAGCGTGTCCAATCCCTCGCCGTGGGTGCGCGTCGGCTCGCTTCCGCCAGGGAACCGGGGCGCGAAGTCGGTTCCCAACGCGAGCCGCGACGCCCCTGCGCCGACGTTGGCCTCGCCCAGGATGAGCGAGCAGGTTTCCCCATCGACCTGCCTCGCAAGGGCCGAGTAGCTGATGAACCGCGCCGGGTCGAGGGCGGTCACCTGCTCGTGCGCGGTCAGCGTGAGTTGCTGGTCGAGAGGCTGCACGTACAGCCCCTGTCGGCGGAAGGAGTCGAGCACCTCGCCGAGCACGTCAGCCACCTTCCCTCGGACGACGAGTTGCTCCAGCTTGACCGGAATGCCGTCGGCCTCCACGGCCCCGGGCATCTCCACTGACGACAGGACGTTTCGAATCTCCCAACGGAAAGGCGGGGCGTCCACCGATCCGCCCCCGTCGAGACCTATTGTCGGAATGTGCGCCTTCCAGAAGTCGGCATCCGCCGTCGATGGTTTGGGGGTCTGGTTCCGGGTCGGGCGCGCAGCCGGCGCTTTGGGTCCGATACTGGGGGCGGCGCACAACCACGCGGCCAGGCAGAGACGAATCATGGGCGATCGGCGGTGGACGTATTGCAGTCCTTGCCCAGGTAGCACCCGTGACGCTGCCCGTACGAAATGGCGTAGGTGGGCATCCAATAGAAGGGACTGCTCTGCCAAAACCACGAGCTTCCGTCGCCGGACCACGGGGTGAACCCGAGGAAGCCCCGATCTTCGCCCATGAAGCTCATGTAGAAGCTAGTTGGGCTCGAAAGGACCGACCACGACGGGCTGGGAGATGCTAGGAACACGCCGCGGATGAGGTTGGCGTCGGCACCGTTCTGGGTATTCCAAATCACGCTGTTCGCCTCGTAAGCCAACATCACCGCGGTCCAATAATTGATGTTCGTCAGACAGGGAATTCCGTAGGGCAGCGCCGGGCAATTTCCGTTCTCCTGCCCCGAATTCGCCAGCCCCCAGTCGTCGATGAGCATGCCGAAGCGGCCGACGCAGGGGCCGTTCAGCCCCCGCGGACGGTTCACGGCGCACACCTTTGTTCCGGTGTTGAGCGCCGTTCCTTCCTTGTGCTTCGCCTGGAAGAACCCGTTCCCCCCCTCGAGGAATGAGCCAATCTGGCTCGCCCCGAAGCTCTGCACTCGCCCCTCGGCGCTACACCACATGCCCCCGTTGTCTCGGTAGATGCCCCAGAAGAAGGGCATCGCCAGGGTGGCGCTGTACGGAACCCCTCCACCGACTCCACACGAAACCTTCAAATCGGAGGCCTTCGTGAAGACCTGGGTGGGCGGGCTTCCCCCCGGGCGCGAGCTGCGCCCGTCGAAATCCGCGTAGCGCGCCTGGGCGCTGTCCCGCGCCTGTGAAACTGAACGGTTGACCTGGGAGTAACTGAACGGCACCACGTGCATCTGGCCCGAGGTCGAGTCCCAGACTGCGGAGGCTGCAGCTTCCGTCACCTTCATCTCGAGGGTGGTGATCTCGGCGAAGTGAATTCCGAACACCAGCACGGTCACGAACACCAGAATGCCGAGCACGGTCTCGACCGTCGCCTGCCCGCGCGTCGGACCGATGGCGCTGCTCATTGCATGCCCCGGTACCCGGAGTTGTACAACTGACTGTAGGCGTCCGCGGCCCAGCCCACCCCCGCGCCGTTGAGCGTCTTCGGAATGTCGCCTCCAGAGCCCCTCGCCTGGTCGTCGATGTCTGCGTGGGTGAGCCCGGCACGCCAGAAGGGATTCAAGAGATTGGGCGGTTCCTTCCAGTGCCCCTGCCGATGGTAGTACGCGATGCCGGTCGCCATCGCCGTCTGGCGGCTGATGTCCGTTCCGTCGCGGAGGACGATGCGCTTGTTCCTTCCCAGGTCGAAGTCCGCGCCGGTCGGCGAAAACCGGAACCGGAACCCCAGGTTCCACGGGTCGGCGGGACCCGCGCGCCTCGTCAGGTCCCGCTGTACGACGACGGGAAGCTTCGGCTGGGCCCAGTTGTCGCTGGGAAAGGCGACGCGGACGTAGTTGTAGTCGACGAAGCTGCTCCAAACAGGGGGGCCGTCGAGGGTGTGAATGCTGTCACTCCACCCCAATCCAAAAACAGGCAGGGGAGTGGACGGCATGTCCGGAAATTCGCGCGGGATGACCGCCGCGAACCCTGCCCTGTGCTGCCCTCTCGAAGTGACGTAGGACGCGCCGCTTATCGGTGGCGTGAGCGGCCGCTTGCACGCAAGCCCCCGGTAGCGCGAGGCGCCGAGGCCGTGGTCATCAGCCCAGGCGAAGTCGCCGGCGGTCGAGAGCGTCGTGTTGTCGTGCACCTTGGGGCCGAAGTAGGCGTTGCCCTCGATGTCGAGGGTGACCTCGCGCCCGATTCCGATTCGCTGGAACGCGCGCTGAATCAACTGTGGCGCGCCACTGGGCAGGAAAGCGGTCGTGTCCCGGTTGGCGGTCCACGGGTGCCCTCGCGACGACATGGCGGCGAGCACCGCGTGGCGCTCCGCGCCGAAGACGTTGTTGATGTTCACCGCGCCATCGACCAGCGGAATCAGACCCGTTTCCCGCTTGGCGACCGTGTCGGCGCCAGCAGGGGCCACCCATTCGGGCAGCCCCCCCGACGCCTGCCGCGCGATCTTCCCCGCGAGTCTTTGCCTGTCCAGGCTCTGATAGTAGAGCTGGTCCAGGTACGCCTCGAGCTCGCCAAGATAGAGCCCCGTGCAGGCGGCGCGGTTGTTCGCTGCTTGCCCGTGCGCGGCTGCGTCGAGCCCCGACAGCACGCCGCGCACTCGCGAGATTTCCCTCCACACCGGTATCCACCGCGAAAACAAGACGACGGCGGCGGGAATGCAGCCGCAGTACGCGTGGGGAAGGTTGCACCAGCTCAACTGGTTCCCAATCTCCAGCGAGTAGTTGAGCCACAGTTGATACAGGTAGGCGAGGTACGACGTGGAAAAGCTGATCGAGCTCTGCACTCCGAGCAGCGCGACCATGTGCGCGATCATCGCCCGGTTCGTGACTGAGATGACGTTGAAGGTCCGCGCCGTGGCCACCGCGGTGGAGTAGGCGGCCTGGTCTGCCACCGTCTGCAGTTCCATCTTCTCCTTCGCCTTGGTGCCGAAGGAGAGGGTCATGCAGACCATCAAGGTCAACAGCAGCAGGCTCAGCGCGAAAAGCAGCAGCGTTTGGCCCCGATGCGGGGCGCCGGTGCGCTTCATAGGGCGTCCGGGGTGGGGCTGCAGTTCTGTTTCCGGAAGTTGACCGCCTTGGCGGGCGTCATCATCCGCATCGTGTAGGTGGCCGAGATGGGGAAGACGAGCTCGCCGCGCGCCGCGCGCGACGCCATCTCGGAAGCGATGAGCGCGTCGAGGTTGAAGCTCGAACCATCGGTCCAGTTCGCCTTCTGCGTCTGCATCAACGGATTCTGGGCCGTGTAGGACTGAATCCGGAAGTTCGCGAGGAACATCTTCGACATCACCCAGTTCGCGAAGGGAATGCGCATCGGGTACCAGAACACCAGCCGAGTCTCGAGCCGCATCGGCAGAGACGGCATGTCGAAGTCCTTGTCCTGCCCGTCGGCGAGCCCCGCTACCTGAGCGACCCGGGGCTGTTCCCGCGCTATCCAGACGATGGACCCCGTGTAACTCAATGACTTGCCGCCGTCCGTCACCGTCTCGTTGAAGCGGTTGGTGCGACGTCGGCCGAAAGCCGCCGCGAGCTTGGACCCGGGAGTCCCGGGCCCGGGCTTCATGAATGAGACGACGGCCGGCATCAACTGCACCAACGCGGCGTGCACCATGCGGTCGCAGTTGCCGTGGTTGACGCTCCCGGCGCGGGTGGCAGCGAAGGCGGCCAGTTGGGTGAGAATCCGCCCGTGCATCAGCATGAACAGTTGCAGAGTCCCCAGAATCAGGAACAGCACCAGCGGCAGCGTCAGCGCCGCCTCGACCGCCGCCTGGCCGGACTCCGAGCGCCGATGCTCCCCTACTGAGACCATTCGAGCCATTGTCGGGAAAACCCCGCAACCGGGCATCGGATCTTCGGCCGGCCTACATCGCCCTACTTCGCCTTCATCGCCCGAGCGTCCAACTGGTGCTTCTTCACCAGCCGCTCGATGGACTTCCGGTGCAGCCCGCTCTCCCTCGCCGCCCTCGAGATGTTCCCGTCGCAGCGCTTCAGCACCTGCCCGATGTACTCGCGCTCGAAGCTCTCTAACAGTTGCTCCTTCGCGTCCTTGAACGACAGGTGCTCGTTGAAGGGCAGCGGCGCTTCCTTCTGCTGCCCCTGCACCCGCGCCGGCAGGTGCTGGACGTCCACCTCTTCGGCCTCGGAGAAAGTCAGCACGTGCGACAGCACGTTCACCAGCTCGCGCACGTTGCCCGGCCACGGGTACGCCATCAGCATCGACAGGGCCGCGGGCGTGAAGCGCTTCTTGCCGTGCTTGGCTTCCACCTCGGGGTCGGCCAGCGCCCGCCGCAAGATGATGGGAATGTCGTCGCGCCGCTGCCGCAGCGGCGGCAGTTGAATGTTGATGACCGACAGCCGGAAGTAGAGGTCCTCGCGGAAGTTGCCGGCGCGAATCTCTTTCACCAGGTCGCGGTTGGTGGCCGCGATGACCCGCACGTCCACCGAAATGACTTCGTTGCCGCCCACCCGCCGCACCTCGCGGTTCTCCAGCACCCGCAGCAGCTTCGGCTGCAGGTCCAGCCGCAATTCGCCGAGCTCGTCCAGGAAGATGGTGCCGTGGTCGGCCCGCTCGAACGCCCCCGGCCTCGCCGACACCGCCCCGGTGAACGCCCCCTTCTCGTGGCCGAACAGCTCGCTCTCGATGAGGTTGGGCGGAATCGCCCCGCAGTCCAACACCACCATCGGCCCCCGGGCCCGCCCCGACAGCTCGTGGATGGCGCGTGCCACCAGCTCTTTGCCGGTGCCCGTTTCCCCCTGGATGATGACGCTCACGTCCATCGGGGCGATTTTCCGGATGAGGCCGAAAATCTGCCTCATCTTCACCGACTGCCCCACCATGCCGCACAGCTCGCCGTCGCGGTCGGGCTCGACCGTCACCTCTTCGTCGATGGGAGCGAACGACAGCGTCGACGAGCCCGCACGCATCTGCGAGCCCGCCGTCAGGTACGCCCGCTCGATGCGGCGACCGTCCAGGAAGGTGCCGTTGGTCGAGTTCAGGTCGACCACCAGGTAGCCGCGCTCGGTGTACTGAATCTCGAAGTGGTGCCGGCTCGCGGTGCGGTCTTCCGCCAGCACCATGTCGTTCGAGGAGTGCGCTCCGACGCGGATTCGCTCTTTGTCCGAGACCAGC